>NZ_DATBNB010000130.1 GCF_036554565.1 Longimicrobium sp.
AGCTTGGCGACCAGCGAAATCTCTTCGCCGCGCTGCAGGTGGGCGTTCTGCACCGCGTTGATCAGCGCGGCCGTGCCCTGCTCCGGCGACTGCACCGCGACCGTCGAGGTGCGCACGCCCTCGCCGCCGTCGTCATCGGTCACCCGCACCGTTACCGTGTAGATGCCGGCCGACGTGTAGCGGTGCGCGAGGGCGAACGTCCCGCCATCCAGCGCCAGCGCACGCGGGCCCGAGCCGTCGCCGTAGTCCACGATGGCGGTGAAGGTGTCGTCGCCCGCGTCGGCGAACGAGCCCGCCGCCGAGTAGCTCTCGCCCTGCAGCAGCGCCGCGCCGCTGAACGCCGCCACCGTGGGCGCCGCGTTCATCACCGTCACCACCGTGGTGGCCGTATCGGCCGCGCCGTACTCGTCGCTCACGATCACCGACACGGGGTAGGTGCCGTTGTCCGTGTAGACGTGCACCGGGCGGGCGCCCGTGCCGGTGGCGCCGTCGCCGAAGCTCCACGCGTAGGTCAGCGCGTCGCCATCCGGATCGGTGCTGCCCGAGGCGTCCAGCGTGACCGACGAGCCCTCGATGCCGATGTACGGCCCGTCCGTGGCCGCGACCGGGGCGCGGTCGTTGGCCTCGACGATGCGCTCGATGGCGTTCGGAAGCTTGTCGAGCAGGTCGTAGCCGGTGCGCGCCTCGATCTGGTCCACCGTCACCGCGTACATCTCCCACGCGTTGTTGCGCATCCCGCGGGCGGCGGCCGTGTCGTTGGGCATGCGGATGGCCAGCACCTGCACGTCGCCCGTGCCGCGCACGTCGTTCAGCCCCTCGCCGCCGTCCATCACCACCGCCACCTTCCAGGTCCACTCGGGAATCTGCACGCGGCCCTGGCCCTTGAGAGTGGCCGGGTTGGCCGAGTACTCGCCGCCGGCGACCACGTAGATCTCTTTGCCCTGCTGGCGGGCCAGGTCGTTCAGGTGGTTCTCGAACTTGCTCCAGGGGCCCTGGTTGTTCTCACCGGCCTGCGGAAGGATGTTCGTCAGCAGGAAGGTGCTGGCGTTCTCCTGGTCCGTGGTCGTGCGGCTTTCCGACTGGACCATGTGGCCACGGTCGTACCCGCCGTTGCGGTAGTCGAAGTCCACCACGCGGTAGGTGCCCGAGGGGAGCGTCTGGTCGGCGCTGAAGCAGTCGCAGCGCGGCGCGGCGCCGAACTGCGTGGCGTTGATGTTCCAGCTCACCCAGTTGGGCCCGCCGCGCGTTTCGCTGTACGAGGCCGCGAACTGCGGCTTGCTCAGCAGCACGCCGGTCGCCGCGGGTGTGCCGAACTCCACGTGGTTGCGGTAGACGGCCGGGGTGGACGCCGTGCCGGGCAGGATCGTGATCTGCGCCGTGCCCGACACGCCGTTGGGGGCGGTCGCGGTAACGGTTACCGTGCCGGCCGAAACGCCGGTGATGTAGCCCATGGAGTCCACGACGGCCACCGAGGCGTCGGACGTGGTCCACGTGTACGCCGGGGGCGGCGAGACGACCGTGTTGAAGGCGTCGCGCGCCGTGGGGAACGCCGGCTTGGTGTAGCCCGCCGGAACCGAACGCGGCGTGTTGATGCTGATGCTGATGGAGGCCACCACCCCCGGCTGGCCGGCCCCGCCGCTGGAGCTGTTGGCAGCGCCCGGCGTGCCCTTGTCGCCGCCCGCGCCGAAGAAGGCCGTCGAGGTGAACCAGTTGGTGCCCGCGCCGGCGTCGGTGTTGTCGGCCGCCGCGTCGATCACGGAGCGCGAGGCGCCGCGGGGGGCGGTGACGGCCCAGTCCACCGAGTCGGCGGTGGCCCCGGCGCCATCCTTGAGCACCAGGTGGTCGGAGCTGTTGCCCAGGTTCACGTTCGCGAAGACGTGGCCCACGGCCACGCCGCCGTTCGTCGCGGAGTTGTCGTTGCGCCCCAGCACCAGGTAGCCGTTGGCCGGCACGGTCACGGCGGCGGTGATGGTGTGCCCCGCGTCGCCGCGCGACACGATCTTCCATCCCTGCAGGCTCACCGGCGCCGCGGTGCGGTTGACCACCTCGAACCACTCGCCGTCGGCGTCGAGCACGGCGTTGGGATCGGCCAGGATCTCGTTGATCACGATGGCGCCGGTCCCCGTGGAGGGGGGCGGCGGCGGCGGGGTGGTGGTGGAGCCGTCGTTCACCGCGCCGGGGGTGCCCTTGTCGCCCAGGCCGTACGTGGTGGTGGCGGTGGACCAGTTGGCCCCGCTCATCACCACGTTGTCGGCGGCGGCGTTCACCACGCCGCGCGAGGCGCCCGTGGGCGGCGACGCCGTGCCCCAGGCCACCGAGTCTACCGAGGCGCCCGACGCGTCGCGCAGGGCCAGCCAGTCGGTGGTGCCGTTGGCGAGCGTAAAGGTGGAGCGGTAGGCGTGGGTGGCGTTGAGGCCGCCGTTCCTGGTGACGTCGCCGCTGCGCGCCAGCACCACGAACCCGCCCGCGGGAACCACCACGCTGACGGGGATCACGTACGCCGCGTCGTTGGCCGAGGCCAGCGTGTACCCCTTCAGGTCCACGTCCGCCGATCCGGGGTTGTACACCTCGAACCATTCGCCGAAATCGTCGAGCACCGCGTTGGGGTTGGGCATCACCTCGTTGATGACCAGCCCGGTGGCCGCAGCCGCCTGGAGGTCCATGCGGGCGCCGCCCGCCGCGGGCGCGGTCACCTCGTCCCGCGAACAGGCCGACAGCAGCACCGCGCCAAGGATTGCGGCCCCGAAGACACGCAGCGTCGAAAGGCTCATGGGGATTCCGGCAAGGGGGGCGAATAGGATCGCGCCTCCGATCGGAGGCGCGGAACCCGTCAGGGATAGGCGATGAAGATACCATTCCCGACACCGGAATTCAACCCCCTACACCGGACGTATCTCGTTTCGAGGTATCATCTTACGTGCAACCGTCAGGTCTCGACCGCCACCGTTTCCAGCCCGGCCAGGTTCCCGTTCCCGTCTCCCCCCACGACGTAGCAGCGAACCTCGATCTTTCCCAGCCGGTACACCGTGGCGCCGCGCAGCCGCATGCGGAGCAGCTCGCGCAGCGCCTCATAGCGCGGGCGGATGACCTGCGCCTGGGCGTCCCACGGATCGCTGGTTTCCGTGTGGCCGGCGAAGAAGTGGTCCAGCGAGCGCTCCTCGGCCGGCGAACCGTTCGGCTCGCAGAGGAGCCGCGCGAATTCCTCCACGCCGGGCGGCTCGTCGCCAGCGCCGGGGAGAAAGAAGAACGAGAAGGGGCGATCGGCTTCGCTGCCGTACGTGAGCCCCGCCGCGGCGGCCTCCAACTCACGCTTCAGTTCATCGGGATCGGTCTGGGCCATGGATTCTGAGTCTGGTGGAAGTTGGTGCTGTCCCCTGCGCCCGTGCGTTCCGCCGCCGTGCCTGTCATCAGGGGTAGACAGATGCGCAGGTCCAAATCGACGGACGCACGCAGGGCAGCGTGTTGATGCGCAATCACTTGCGGCGGAAACCCACGCCCGGGCGCTCCGGTTGCTCATTTAACCAGGCGACGGCGGAGGGACAGCCGCCGCCCGCGCCGCTCCGGCGCTCCATGGAAGCATGACAGCGAGACACCCCGATGCCCCGATTCCGCACCCTGGTCTTCGCCGCCGCCGCCCTGCTGGCGCTGGCCTCGCCGCAGTCCGCCGACGCGCAGTTGTCGTCCACCGCGCAGTGGCGCGGCAGCCGCTCCGAGCGGATGATCGACCGCGCCGTGCGGTACTACGGCTACAACCCCAACCGGCTGACGCGGGAGCAGTCCCGCGCCATCGAGCAGACCTGGTCGGAGCTGCTGGGCCCCGGCCCGCGGCGAGGGACTCTCACGCCCACGCAGGCGACAGCCATCGTGTACATGGCCCTGGTGTTTCCGCACGAGGAGCAGGCCGGCGGCGGATACCCGGACCGGCCGGACTACGACGACCGGCCCGGCGGCGCGCACCCGCCGTACTGGGGCCGCGAGTGCGTGCAGATGCAGGCGCAGGCGTACGAGCTGGGCAACCTGGCGTCGGCGTCGGAAACGCACACGGGGCTGTTCGTGATGGAGCCGGAAAAGGGACGCGCGCGCACGCTGGCCCGGCAGATCCAGCAGAACGCCATCGAGTGCCGCGCCACCGCCGTCGCCGACCGCGCGGACGACGTGCTCACCGCACTTTCGGATCACCTCCCGGAACGCAGCGTCGTGTCGCGCCGCGTGGACGCGCTGAAGCAGGAAATCCGCGACGCCTCGCCCGACCGGGGCGGACGCTACTGACCCGTGGACGACGGAGGCCGGGTGCCCCGGAGGGTGCCCGGCCTACTTGCTCGCGGCGGAATCGGCCGGCAGAGGGCCGACGCCCTTCCCCTGGTAGCTGCGCCCGCCGTGGGCACGAGGACCCAGGACCCGCGCGCCGTAGCCGTTCTCGGGGTCCTTTCCCCGCTTGAGCGCACGGTCGACGGCGATTTCGCCGCGGTTGTAGGCGATGACGCCCAGGCGCACCGCGTCGTTCCCGTACTTGTCGTAGCGCTCGATCATCTCGCGCAGGTAGCCGAAGCCCAGCCGCATGTTGGTGTTGGGGTCCATCAGCTCGCGGCTGGTGTCGATCTCGGGATTGATGCTGCGCGCGGTGCCAGGCATCATCTGCACCAGCCCCGCGGCGCCGCCCTGCCCCACCGCCCCCGGATCGAACACGCTTTCCACGCGAACCAGGCGAAAGCCCAGCTCCGGGTCCAGCCCTACCTCGGCGGCGGCGTCGTAGACCATCCGCGCCATGGTGTTGGTGATGTTGTAGCGCGCCACCATCTGGTCGCAGAGGATCTCGCGCGGATCGGCCTTCTTTTCGACCACCCGCTCCAGGTATGGCGTCTTCACGAGCCGGGGGGTGCGCGGGGCAGCCACGCGCAGCTCGCGCAGGCTGTCGGGGACGCCCGCGGCCGGCGCGAAGGCGCGAGACACGCCCGCGGTGGAGCGCGCGAGGGCGATGCCGGCGATGAGGATCAGCGGAAGCAGCGCCAGCATCCAGCGCGGGATGCCGGCCAGCCCGTACTTCTTCGAGGATCCGCTGGATCGGGCAGTGTCGGTCACGGTCCATCTCCTCCGTTTTCCGAACCGTCCATCCGAACGGTGTGGCGCGGCCACCCGGAGCAAATCCGGGACCGGCGGCGGCGCCGGTCCCGTCCCCCGGTCCGTCTCCCGGCTCCCTACAGTTCGATC
>NZ_DATBNB010000131.1 GCF_036554565.1 Longimicrobium sp.
CGCCCGCGGCTTCTCGCCGGCCGGCGCCGCCGCCTGCCCCGCCTCGTCGGCCGGGGTAGCGCCGTCGGCGGCAGACAACGAGCCAAGCAGCTCGTTGACGCTCACCGTATCGCCCTCGGCTTTCACGATCTTCTCGATGACGCCGGCCGCCTGCGCCGCCACCTCGACGGTGATCTTGTCAGTCTCCAGCTCCACCAGGATCTCGTCCTTTTCGACGCGATCCCCTTCCTTCTTGGTCCACCGGCCCACCGTCGCCTCTACGACGGACTCGCCCAGAGGCGGCACCCGGATTTCAACGGCCATGCTGTTGCTCCGCAGCAGATGTTAGCTCCATCAGCCTTCCCCCAGCTTACGCTTTCCGATCAGCTCCGCGACCATCCGGCCGGCTCCCACCGACTCCGCCATCGCTTCGGCGGCGTCCAAGGACGGCGCGCCGGAAAGGGCGGCGAAGACCAGGCGGTGCTGCTCGGCCAGGTGCCGGTGCATGTAGCCCTCGGCAGGGCTGGCGCGGTCGGGGCGCCCCTCGTATCGCAGCGGCAGCTCGCCCAGCAGGGATTGCAGGCGAGGCGCCATGTAGTTCCAGGCGCCCATGTTGCGCGGCTCTTCCTGCACCCAGACGACTTCGTGCAGGTTGGGATAGCCGGCGACCACCTCGGTGAGCTCGTGCCCCGGGAAGGGATACAGCTCCTCCACGCGGGCGATGGCCACGCGCTCGATGCCTTCCACCGCAGCGCGCTCCTTGCGCTGGTCTTCCGTACCGCCGACCAGGTCCACGTACACCTTGCCCGAGCACAGCACCAGGCGGGTGATGGACTCCGCGCGGTCCGCGGCGGAGGCGTCGGGAATCACCGGCTGAAAGGTGCCCGTCGCCAGCTGGTCGATGGTGGACGACGCCAGCGCGTGCCGCAGCAGGCTCTTGGGGCTCATCACCACCAGCGGCCGCGGCTCCGAATCCAGCAGCGCCGCCTGCCGGCGCAGCAGGTGGAAGTAGTTGGCGGACGTGGTGCAGTTGGCCACGCGCATGTTGTTCTCGGCACAGAGCTGAAGGAACCGCTCCAGCCGCGCGCTGCTGTGCTCCGGCCCCTGGCCCTCGTAGCCGTGCGGCAGCAGCAGCACCAACCCCGTCCGCTGCTGCCACTTCTGGTACGAGGCGGCCAGGTACTGGTCGATCATCACCTGCGCGCCGTTCACGAAGTCGCCGAACTGCGCTTCCCACAGCACCAGCGCCTGCGGGTGCCCCACGCTGTAGCCGTACTCGAAGCCCACCACGGCCATCTCGGAGAGCGGCGAGTTGTGGATTTCGAACGAGGCCCGCGCCTGCGGCAGCAGGTGGAACACGTTCATCCGCTCGCCCGTGCGCGCGTCGCGCAGCACCGCGTGGCGATGGCTGAAGGTTCCGCGCTCCACGTCCTGCCCCGTCATGCGCACGGGGACGCCCTCGGCCAGCAGCGACGCGAACGCCAGCGCCTCGGCGTGCCCCCAGTCGATCACCGGCTCGCCGCTCGCCGCCTCGGCGCGCTTCTGCAGCACCTTCTCCAGGCGCGAGTTGCCCTGGAAGCCCTCGGGACGGCCGACGAGCCCCGCGTTCAACTCCAGCAGCCGGTCGCGCGGCACCGCGGTCTCACGCGGGCCCTGGCGCCCGTTGGGCGAGGGCGTCTCGTGCCCGTGCGCGCCGGCGTCCCCGCCCAGCCCCTCGAGCGTGCGCGAAAGCTCGTCGAGCACGCGCTTCAGCGAGGCGTCGGCCTCTTCGCGCGTCAGCACGCCCTCTTCCACCAGGCGGGCGGCGAACGTCTCGCGGGCGGTGGGGTGGTCCTTGATCACCCCGTACATCACGGGCTGCGTGAACAGCGGCTCGTCGCCCTCGTTGTGCCCCCAGCGGCGGTAGCCCACCAGGTCGATGACGATGTCCTTGCCCCACCGCGCGCGGTACGCCAGCGCGAAGCGCGCGACGCCCAGGCAGGCCTCTGCGTCGTCGGCGTTCACGTGCACGACGGGAATCTCGAACCCCTTGGCCAGGTCGCTGGCGTAGCGGGTGCTGCGGCCCTGCTGCGGGTCGGTGGTGAAGCCCACCTGGTTGTTGGCGATCAGGTGGATGGTGCCGCCCACCGTGTAGCCGGGCAGCGACTGCATGTTCAGGGTCTCGGGCACCACCCCCTGGCCAGGGAACGCGGCGTCGCCATGGATGAGCACGGCCACCGCCCTGCCGTGGTCGATGGCGGGCACGCCCGGGGCCGAGGTGTCGTCCTGCGCCGCGCGCGCCATCCCCACCACGATGGGGTCAACGAACTCCAGGTGGCTGGGGTTGGGCGAGAGCGACACGCGGACGGTGTGGCCGTCCACCTGGCGCTCGTCCGTCCACCCCATGTGGTACTTCACGTCGCCCGAGGGCTCGTCGCTGTTCTGGTACGCGTCGAGCGCGGGGGCGGCCTGCGCGCTCGCGAAGCCCGACAGCATCATGGCGTACGGCTTGTTCAGCACGTGCGTCAGCACGTTCAGCCGGCCACGGTGCGCCATGCCGATCATCACGTCACCGGCGCCCGCGCGCGCCGCCTCGGACACGATTTCGTCCAGCATGGGAACCATCAGGTCGGTTCCCTCGATGGAAAAACGCTTCTGCCCGAAGAAGGCGCGGTGAAGGAACTTCTCGAAACCTTCCACCTGCGACAGCCGGTCCAGCAGCGCGCGCTTGCGTTCCGCGGGGAGCGGCTGGGTGTAGCGGCGCGACTCGATGGCTTCGCGGATCCAGGTGCGCTCGTCGGGGTTGGGAAGGTGAAGGAACTCCCACCCGATGGTGCCGGCGTAGGTGTCGCGCAGGCGCTGCACTTCGGCCAGGGCGTTGGGCGACTCCGGCAGGTGGCCGAACACCACCGATGCGGGAAGCGCCGCCAGGTCGTCGTCGGTCAGGCCGTGCGTGGACGCGTCCAGGACGGGGTCGGGGCCGGCGCCGGGGCCCAGCGGGTTCAGCCGGGCGCCGGTGTGGCCGCGGGCCCGGATGGAGCGCGCCAGGGTGCGCGCGGCGAACGCCTTGGTAAGATCGGCCTGGGCGGGCGCCTGCGCGGCTGCCCCGGCCTGGGTGGGCGCTTCGATCTCCCGCAGCTGGGCGGGGTCGATGGACGCAAACCAGCCGCGCAGCCCCTCGTCCACGGACTGGGGGTCGCTCTGAAAACGCTCGAACTGTTCGAGCACGTAGGCCGCATTGGGGCCTGTGAACTCGCGAAGATCTGCCATGGTACACCCTCGTGGTGGCGCACGCCGCCGGATGCGCCCGTAAGCCCTTCCGCCGCTCGGGGCGGAGGGCGCAGCGCCGACAACTTAAGCCGCGTCCCGGCAACCCGCTACCTCGTGCGCGGACGCTTGGCTGTACGCACGGCGTGGGCCGCGTACGGGTCATCTCACGCGGAGGCGCGGAGGACGCGGAGAGGGACAACGGAATGCCTCACGCAGAGCCGCAGAGCCGCAGAGGACAACGGAGAGACAACTACGAGCGGGCCCCACACGGCGGGCACGGGAGGAGGAACGGGAGAGAGGAAGAGAGTGGAAAGCGCACTCACGCACTCACGCACTCACGCACTTTCGCACTTTCGCACTTTCGCACTTTCGCACTTTCGCACTTTCGCACTTTCGCACTTTCGCACTTCCCGGTACGTTCTCAGGGCTCCCCTGCATCCCCTTCCCGACGCGGTTCGTCCATGCGCAAAGCCGATCTGATCAACGGAGTAGACCAGGTGGTGCGCGCGTTGTCCGAAAGCGGGCTGGAGCTGCCGCTGGTGGAGGTGGCGCGGCTGGGATACCGGCGCGAGCCCGTTCCGGGCGAGCTGCTGACTCGCCTGCTAGGAGCTTTGCGCGACTACGGGCTGCGCGCCAGCCGCTTCACCCGTCCCGGCCGGCTGGTGGCCGAGGCGCTGGGCGTGACGGCGCTGGAGCAGGCGGACACCTGGTCGCTCCTGATCGCGGCGGAGAACCGGGCGCAGGAGGCGTTTTCGTTCGCGGAGCGGGTGCGTTTCGCCACGCAGCATCTGCCCGCCTTCTCAGGGCTGCTGGGGCAGGGCGGAATTCCCGTGCTCGACGCGCTTCGGCGTGCAGACGAGGCGGGCGGGCAGGCGCTGCTCGTTGTCCAGGTGATCGAGGCGCCGCGGCGGTTCTCTACCCCCGCGCGCCTGGCGACGCTGCTGGACAGCCTGGAGCTGCTGTACGGCGCCTGCGCCACCCTTCACGGCGCGCAGCCGAACGGCCTGAGCGTGGTGGGGTGCGATTCGGGGAGCGACAAGACGTTCGAGCTGATGGGCGCCGCACCGGTGATCGCCGCCGTGCGTGAGCTGATCGTCTCGGTGTGGGACCGCGTGGTGTTCTTCCGCGCACTGCCCGCCGCGCAGCGATATCGGCAGGCCGCCGAGAGCCTGCCGGTGCTGGATCTGGTGCGCGAGCGGCTGGATGCCGGCGAGATGTCGCCCGAGCAAGCCGAGTTGCTGCGCCGCCGCATCGTGGAGGGCACGGGCAAGTTCCTGGTGTCAGGCGCCACCATCCCCGAACTGCAGGAGCGCGCCTACGCCAACCCGCGCACCCTGATGGCCCCCGCCCCCAAGCTCCTCTCCGCCCCGACGGGCTGACCGGGCGTCAGCGGCTTACGAGAATGCGACGGTGCGCGCTTCGTCGGCGGGAACCAGTAGCTCCGTGCCCTCATCGTCGCCGCTCGGGTCTGCCGTGGCAGCCGAAAGTTCAGAGACCGAGCAGCCAAGAGCGTTTGCGAGCTTCACCAGGGAACGCAGCGTGGGGTTCGCTTGACCAGCCTCGATGAGCGCGACTTGCGCCTGGGTCATCCGGCATTCCACTGCGAGCTCCTCCTGGGACCACCCCGCGCGCTCGCGCCGATGAAAGACCTGCTCAGCGATGAAGTGCCTCTCATCGATCTCCTGCAGAAGCGCGTTCTCGCCAAGCGTTTCCCTCGAGGTACGCTTGAAGAAGTTCTTCATAGCTTCCTCCCGGTGAGCTGCTCGTACCGCTTCATCACTTCCGCTCTAACGTGGTCGGGCAATTTCTCGTCCTTCTTCTGATACGCGTAGAAGAGTCGGAAGGAAGCCTCGCCGTCTCGATAGTAGAAGAGACGATACAAGCCGACTCCCTCCACCTTGGACCGCAGTTCCCACACGGGCCCTTTGACCGGCCCGGTAAGAGGCGGGAGCGCCTTCAGCCCGCGAGACGCAAGCTTCTCCAGGTCTCGGACCACCTGCCGTTGAGGCACCGGGGCCAACCGATCGATGAAGCTTTGAACGTCAGGCTCCTTCTTCAGCCTGAATGATCCAGTGCCCATATGATATATCGTATGGCGGCGGAGAGTCAAGAATCCTGCCGGGTCAGACAACGAGAATGGCCCCTCTCCGGCATCGGTGTGTGGAGAGAGGCCATTCATTGTGTGCCGGCCTACCGGCGTTCGGATTGCGTCCAGTTTAGGAGGGCCTGTAGCGACTGTCAAGCGTCTTGCACACTCCGTTCACATCCAGGAGAATAGGACGGGGATGGACCCAACCCTCTGCAGTTCTCCGCGTCCTCCGCGCCTCCGCGTGAGACCCTTTCTTTCGGGTTCAGGCCCTCGCGCCGGGTCGATCCACGAGCGTGGCGCTGGCCTGGTCGGTGGGCTTGATGATGATCTCGTCGATGTTCACGTGCGCCGGGCGCGTCGCCACCCACACCACCGTGTCCGCGATGTCGGCCGCGGTCAGCGGCGTCATCCCGCGGTACACGTTCGCGGCGCGCTCCGCGTCGCCCCCGAAGCGCACCACGCTGAACTCCGTCTCCACCATCCCCGGGTCTACCGTGCTCACGCGGATCCCGGTCCCCAGCAGGTCCATCCGCAGGCCCTTGGTGATCGCCCCGACGGCGTGCTTGGTGGCGCAGTAGACGGCGCCGCCGGGATACACCTCGTGGCCGGCCACCGAGCCCAGGTTGATCACGTGCCCCCGCCTGCGCTGCACCATACCCGGGGTGACGGCGCGCGTAACGTACAGCAGGCCCTTGACGTTGGTGTCCACCATCTCGTCCCAGCCTTCCGGATCGCCCGCGTGCAGCTTGTCGACCCCGCGCCCCAGCCCGGCGTTATTCACCAGCACGTCGATCTCCGCCCACTCCGCCGGCAGACCGCCGATGGCGCCGAAGACGGACTCGCGGTCGCGCACGTCCAACTCCAGCAGGTGGCACTCGGTGCCGTGCTCCTCGCGCAGCTCGGCGGCCAGGCGCTCGATGCGCTCGAAGCGCCGCGCTGTAAGGATCAGCCGCGCGCCGACGGCCGCGAACGCACGTGCGCACGCCTGGCCGATGCCCGCGCTGGCGCCGGTGATCAGGACGGTTCCGGAAAGCTTCATCGGATCAGCATCTCACGATTCAGGTTGTTGATCATCAGCCGTCACTCCTCGCGCAGCGCCTCCAGCGGCGTGTGGCGGAACACCTCGCGGCTGGCCAGCATGCCCACCGTGGCCGAGATCGCCGTCACTCCCAGCGACAGCCAGAGCAGCGGGAGCACGGGCACGGCGAAATCCGTCTCGAACAGCCACC
Organism: Longimicrobium sp.; assembly: GCF_036554565.1. NCBI lineage: Bacteria > Pseudomonadati > Gemmatimonadota > Longimicrobiia > Longimicrobiales > Longimicrobiaceae > Longimicrobium > Longimicrobium sp. The sequence continues at coordinate 6,547 of NZ_DATBNB010000131.1, forward strand.
GCGCGAGCGCCCACCCCGCCCCGATCGCCAGCACCGTTCCCGCGGCGCTGGCCAGCAGCCCCAGCGCAAGGTACTCCGCCAGCAGCACGCCCGCGATCTGCCGCCGCGTGGCCCCCAGCGTCCGCAGCAGCACGCTTTCGCGGATGCGCTGAAGCCGCCCCGCCAGCACCGCGCCCAGCAGCACGATGAACCCCGTCGCCACGCTGAAGCCCGCCAAAAAGCGGATTACAGCCGCCACGCGCCCCAGAACCTCGTCGATGGCCGCCTGGATGGACGTAAGGTCCAGCACCGCCACGTTGCTGAACCGCCGCACCACGTCGCGCTGTACGGCCGATCGCGCATCCGTCGACGGCGCGCGCGCCAGCATCACCCAGGTGTGCGGGGCGCCCTGCAGCACCGCCGTGGGAAAGACGGCAAAGAAGTTGGGCTCCAGCCGCCCCCAGTCCACCTCGCGGATGGAGGTGACGCGCGTGGGAATGCGCACGCCCTGCACGTCCCAGGTGATGGTGTCGCCCAGCTCGATCTTCAGGTCCTCGGCCACGGCAATGTCCATCGACACCTCCGCCACGCCGCTGCCGTCCGCACCGCCGGCGCCCGGCTTCCACCAGCGTCCCTCCAGCACCTCTTCGGAGCGGATCAGCTCGTCGCGAAAGGTCGATCGATACTCGCGCCGCACCGCCCAGCGCTCCGGCCGGTCGCCATCCGACGACGTGAGGCGCTCGCCCTGGCGGGGACGCCGCTGCTCCGGCGCGCCCTCCGCGTCGGCATCGGGATCGTCGGGCGCGAGCTGCGACGCGGGGACGCCGTTGATGGCGTGGATGCGCATGGGCACGATGGGCGCGCGCTGCATCACCCGCGTTCCCGACCGCCCCAGCTCGCCCGCGACGCCCTGCTCTTGGTCGGCCTGGATGTCGAAGAGCAGCAGATTGCCCTGGCTCTCGGCGTTGATCGCGAGCGGCGCGAGCAGGTTGCGCTGGACCAGGTACACCGTCGCCAGCAGCCACACACCGAACCCCAGCGCCAGGACGACGACGGCCGTCTGGTTCCCAGGGCGGTACAGGTTCGCCACACCCTGGCGCGCGGGGTAGGGGAGCGCGCGGGTCGGCGCGCGGCGGGCCAGCTTCGTCATCCCCCAGGCGCTCAGCCAGAGCGCGGCCAGGGTGAGCGCGATCCCCGCCGCGAAGCCCAGCCCCGTACGGATGTCCTGCGCCTGGAACATCACCAGCGCGACGATGCTGGCAGCCAGGAGAAGCCATCCCCCGAACGTCCACGGGTCGCGCCTGCGCCGGGTCGGTTCGGCCTCCACGCGGCGGCGGATGGCCTCCAGGGGCGAGATCCTGCGCGTCCCCAGCAGCGGCAGCAGCGCGAACGCCACGGCGATCCACACGCCGATGCCGATCCCCATCGCCACCGCGGGCAGGCTGACGGCGGTCTCCACGTCCACGGGAAGCAGGTCTGCCAGCAGGCGCGGCAGCACCCACTGCACCGACACGCCGATCGCCGTGCCCGCCGCCGCGCCGATCAGCCCCATCGCCCCCGCCTGCAGCAGGTAGATGACGATCACCTGCGGCGCCGTGGCGCCAAGGCAGCGCAGCGTGGCCACAGTGTCGCGCTTCTGCGCCATGTACGCAGACATCGCGCTCGCCACGCCGATGCCGCCCAGCAGCAGCGCGAAGGTGCCGATCAGCGCCAGGAACGAGCCCAGGTTGCCCAGCGCCTCGGCCATGTCGGCCTGCTGCTCGCTGGCCGTGTTTGCGCTCACCCGCTCGGCGCGGAAGATCGGCCGGTAGCCCTCCACGAGCGGGTCGGCCGCGGCGGGGTTCGCAAGACGAACGTACGCCTCGTAATCCACCCGGCTCCCCGTCTGCACCAGCTTCGTTTCCGCCAGATAGCGGGCAGGAATGTAGACGCGCGGGGCGAAGAGCGCGCCCACGCCCACGGCGCCCGGCACCTTTTCCAGCGTGCCGATGATGGTGAAGCTGGATTCGCCCAGCCGCAGTTCGTCGCCCACGCGGGCGTCCAGCGCGGTGAGCATGGCGGGGTCCACCAGCACGTTGCGGCCGGACTGCAGCTGGGGATAGCGGCCCGCCGGCGCGGTGACGATCTCGCCGTAGTAGGGATAGCCCGGCTCCACCGCGCGCACCTGCGCCAGCCGCGCGGCTCCCGTGCGCTCCACGAGCGCCATCGACGCGAACGCGGTCACCCGCGCCACGGGCACCCGCGCGCGGCGCAGCGAATCCAGCAGCGCCTCCGTCTTCGGCCCCAGCGCACGGTTGCTGCTCAGGCTCACGTCCGCGCCGACGAGGGCGCGGGCCTGGTCGCGGACGCCGGCCAGCAGGTTGGCGGCGAACGACTGCGTGGCGACGAGCGCGGCCACGCCCAGCGTGATGGAGGAAAGGAAGAGCAGCAGCCGGCGCCGGGCAAAGCGGCTTTCCCGCCACGCCAGCGCGAACAGAGGACGGACGGCTTTCGGGCGGAGGGCCTTCACGCGCCGCTCCGCTCGTCGCTCACCACGGCGCCGTCGGCCAGGCGCACCACGCGCCCCATCCGCCCCGCCAGCGCGGCGTCGTGCGTCACCAGGACCACGGTGGTGCCGCGCTCGCGGTTCAGCTCCAGGATCAGCTGGATGATGCGTTCGCCCGTGGCGGCATCGAGGTTGCCCGTTGGCTCGTCGGCGAACAGGATGCTTGGACGGTGTATGAAGGCACGGGCCAGGGCCACGCGCTGCTGCTCGCCGCCGGAAAGCTGCGCGGGATAGTGGTGCCCGCGCCCGGCCAAGCCCACGCGCTCCAGCAGCTCGTCGGCGCGCGCGGCGCCGCCGCCCTCGCCCGCCAGGTCCAGGGGAATGGCGACGTTCTCGCGGGCGGTGAGCGTGGCGATCAGCTGGAACGACTGGAAGACGAAGCCGATCTTCTCGCGCCGCAGCCGGGCGCGCGCGTCCTCGGTCAGGGCGCCCAGGTCGGTGCCGTTCAGCAGCACGCGGCCGGCGCTGGGGCGGTCCAGCCCGGCGAGCAACCCCAACAGCGTTGTCTTTCCGCTTCCGGACGGGCCCACGATGGCCACCGTTTCGCCGGGGTTCACGGTGAAGCTTACGTTCTTGAGCGCCGCCAGCGGATGTCCGCCGCTGCGGTACGTTTTCTGGAGATTGTCAGCGATGAGCATTCTGTCTTCCCTGCGCCGTGCCGGGCCGGTAGTGGCCCTGGCGGCCCTGATTGTCGGGTGCGGCGCCCCCGAAAGCAACGGCTCCGCCGAAAGTTCGTCCAACCCCGCCGGCTCCGCCGAGGACGACGTGGCCGCCGACCGGCGTGTGGTGATGTTCCTGGGCACCAGCCTTACCGACGGGTACGGGCTGGAGCGCGAGCAGGCGTATCCCGCGCTGATCCAGCAGAAGATCGACTCCGCCGGGCTGCCGTTCGAGGTGGTGAACGCAGGCTTGAGCGGCGAGCGCAGCGCCGGGGCCCTGCAGCGCGTCCGCGGCTGGCTCCTCAAGCAGCCCTTCGACGTGCTGGTGATCGAGACGGGCGCCAACGACATGCTCAACGGCCTGCCCGTCGCCGAGCTGCGCTCCAACATCCAGGGGATCATCGACACCGTGCGCGCCGCCAAGCCCAACACGCGCATCGTGCTCGTGGGGATGCTCGCCGCGCCCAACCTGGGGCGCACCTACGTGGATCGCTTCAACCGCGTGTACCCCGACCTGGCCGAGGAGAACGACGTCCCGCTCGTCCCCTTCCTGCTCGAAGGCGTGGCGACGGAGCGCGACCTGAACATCGCCGACGCCATACACCCCAACGCGCAAGGGCACCACATTCTCGCCCGCACGGTGTGGAAGGCGCTGGAGCCGGTGCTGCGCGACGCCGGCACGGGGCAGCGCGGAGTCTGAGGCGGATCGCGCGGATGCGGGCCTTGTCAGCGGGGGACGCGCTCGGCAGGTTGGATGGCTGAGCGTTCGCCTGATCGGAGCCACCCTCACCGCCCGAGCCGTAGATGACCGATACCGCATCCGCCCCGTCGCTCAAGCAACTCGCGCTGGGCGACCTGGAACACGAGCTGGAGACCACGCGCCGCGTGCTGGACCGCGTGCCCGAGCAGCACCTGGACTGGAAGCCGCACGCGAAGTCGTTCAGCCTGGGGCAGCTGGCCACGCACCTGACCCAGATGCCGTTCTGGGTTACGACCACGATCACGCAGGACGAACTGGATGTGGCCGGGGCCCCGCGAACCGAGCCGCTCGACACGCACGCGGCGATCATGCGCCGCTTCGACGACAACGTAGCCGACGCACGCGAGGCTCTGCAGAACGCGGATGAGTCGACATTCGGAAATAAGTGGAGCCTGAAGGCTGGCGACCACGTGATCCTGTCGATGCCGCGGCTGGCGGTGCTGCGCAGCTTCTGCCTCAGCCACATGATCCACCACCGCGGGCAGTTGAGCGTGTACCTGCGCCTCCTCGACGTGCCGGTGCCCTCCATCTACGGCCCGACCGCAGACGAGCAGTAAGTAGGACGGTCGGGGCCGATGAAAAGAAGCCGCGTGGCGAGCGAATCGCCGCGCGGCTTCTCGTTGGATTCCGATTTCGATCAGGATGCTTGCCACCCGCGGCAGTGAAACCCATCCATTCCGCGTACGCCCCAATCCCCGATCCCCACGCCGACCATGATCAGCGAATTCCGGAACTTCATTACCCGCGGCAACGTGCTGGACCTCGCCGTAGGGATCGTCATCGGCGCCGCGTTCACGGGCGTGGTGCAGTCGTTCGTGAACGACGTGCTGATGCCGCCCATCGGCCTGCTGCTCGGCGGCGTCGACTTCTCGGAGCTGTACCTGCACCTGGGCCGCGGCACCTTCCCGACCCGCGCCGCGGCGGTGGAAGCAGGCGCGCCGATCATCAGCTACGGCCTGTTCATCAACAACGTGATCGCGTTCCTGATCACCGCCTTCGCCGTCTTCCTGATCATCAAGGCCTACCAGCGCACCCGCCCGCCCGAAGCGCCGCCCGCCGCCGCCGAGAAGCAGTGCCCGTTCTGCTACTCCCGCATCCACCTGGCCGCCATCCGCTGCCCCCACTGCACGTCGGAACTGGCCCCGGCCTGATCGGGCGTCCAGATGCTTCGAGGCCGCTCCGCAGTGAACCTGATGGCGACGAGGCACGTCAACCGGGGTTCACCCGTGCGCGCTCCGGAAGGTTTTGCGATAGGCCGCCGGGGTGGTACGCAGGACGCGCACGAAGTGCTGCCGAAGTGAGAGCGCGGACCCAAAGCCGACCTGGGAGGCAATCCTGGCGACGGAGGAGTCCGTAGATTCGAGCAGCTCTCTCGCCCGGAGCACCCGCTGGTCGAGCACCCACCGGACTGCCGAGACGCCTGTTTCACGTGGGAATTGGCGGGCGAACGTACGCCGGCTCATATGGGAATGTGCCGCCATCGAGGCGAGTGTAAGCGGCTCGGCAAGGTGCTCGAGGATCCACGCGCGCGTGGGGCCGAGTCCCCGCTGGTCGGCGCTGGGAACGGGACGCTCGATGAACTGCGCCTGCCCGCCATCGCGGTGCGGCGCCATGACCAGGCGCCGCGCGACGGTGTTGGCGACCGCGGGCCCATAGTCCCGCCGCACGATGTGCAGGCAAAGATCCATACCCGCCGCCAGCCCACCGGAGGTCAGAATCTGGCCTTCGTCTACGTACAGCACCGCGGGATCGACGCGTGTTTCAGGGTACATCTTCGAGAGGAGCTCTGCATCGAGCCAGTGAGTGGTCGCCCGGCGTCCATCCAGGAGACCCGCGGCCGCAAGCACGAACGCCCCCGTACAGATGGACGCGATCACCGCGCCGTTCTGGTGGGCGCCGCGGAGCGCCTCGACGACGGCAGCAGGGAGCGGCCGGCGCACGTCCATGATTCCCGGCACGATGATCAGCCCTGCCGAGCGCAGCCACTCCAGGCCGTCCCTGACGTCGATGCCGAAGCCCATGGCGGTTTCAAGGGGGCCGGGCTCCTCGGCGCAGACACGAAGCTCATACCGAATGCACCCCAGGTCGGGGTGTCGCGAGCCGAACACCTGGCACGCGATCCCCAGATCGAGGGGGACCAGGCTGGGCAGGGCCAGGACCGCGACGCGTCGAGGAGGCGTCGAAGGGTGCGGCTTGGGGCAGGGGTCGCCAGACAAGGTACGCCGCGGGGAGAGGGTACGACCGGAGAGATGGCACGAATGTAACCAAAGTTGGCTTGTGGGCCAATTGCTCGCCCCCACCGCTGCCGGTACACTTCGATGCATTGCTGCCCGAATGCTGCTCCGGCGGGTAGCTGCCGGGTGTAGAAACCCCGCCCTCTGCCCTCCTTGGCCCCATGCGACTTCGCCGGTTTACCCTCACGCTCCCCCTGGCGGCATCGCTGCTGGCGGCGCCCGTGCTGCAGCGGGTCCTCACCGCCCAGAGTTCCCCTCCTGCGCAGGCGCGCACGCTCACGGACCCGAGGTACGAGCTGACAGTCAGCCTCGATCCGGATCGGCACCATCTCTCGGGCAGCGGCACGTTGCGGCTGCCGGGGAGCCCAGCGGAGCGGCAAGAGATACGTCTCGGGCTTTCGGCCCGATACGGCGCCTTCTCGGTCGAGGTCGTCTCGCCAGCCTCCGCCGCAGGCCCGGCGGACGTCGTCGTCTTCGACTCGACTCCGCCGAACCGGCGGTATCGGGTTATTCCGCGGAGACCGATCCCGGCCAACGTGGAGCCCGAACTGCGCCTCACCTATTCCGGGGGAGAAGGGACCGAATGGGTGTACTATCTTGGGCCGGAGGGCTCCTTCGCCGCGGGATCGATGACGCCGTGGTACCCACAGGTCCTTGCCGGCGAGGGAACGCTGCGCGCGACGGGGACCGTCACGTTCTCCGTGCCGGGACCGTACGAGGTGGTCGCATCGGGCGACCGGCGCAGCGCGCACCGGGCGGGCCGTGACACCACCGTCCGGCACGAGGTGCAGTACCGTTTCGATCGGCCGTCATTCTTCTCGTTCGCGGCTGGGCGATACCTCGTGCGCCGGCGCGAGGGACGGATCCCGATCCTGGCGTACGTGCTCCGCGACCGGCCGAGCCTGGGACAGTATCTGGATCGGACCGCGGAGGTCATCTCCACTCTCGAACTGGAGTTCGGCGCCTACCCGTTCTCCGAGTTCGCGCTGGTGGAGGCACCGGCCGACCAGGCGCGGCGCGCGAGGTTCAACGGCGCTAGCCTGGAGGGCTTCATCCTAGCCTCCTCAACCCTGATCGATGCGCCCTACAATACCGCGTTCTACGCGCACGAGATCACGCACCAGTGGTGGGGAGTCACGCTGACGCCCCGCGGCTATGCGCCGTTACTCTCCGAGATGGTCTCCCAGTACGGGGCGCTTCGCGTCGTTGAGCGGCTGGAGGGCCAGGACCTGGCCGCACGCTTCCGGCGGATCGGGTATCCAGGGTACCCCTCCGACCAAAGCGCGCGGGGGTTTCTCAAGCTTGCGGCAGCCGGTTTGGACTCAGCGCTGGAAGCACATACGCACGACGTCACGGTGGCTCAGCAACTCTCGTGGGGTAAGGGCATGCTGGCGTTGGATCAGCTTGCTCG
>NZ_DATBNB010000132.1 GCF_036554565.1 Longimicrobium sp.
TGGAAAATGTTTCTTTCGGCGGTTCTTCAGGCGCGCCGGTAGAAGTGAGGGGGCGCCGCCTGCACCACAATTCCGAGGTTCCGCACGGCTTCGTGACGGCGAGGGCGATCTCTAAGCGTGGACTTTGTGGACTTGTGGGGCTGTCGGTTTTTTAGCACCACAATATATAGTTGACAAGGCCTCGTTGATCGTTTATGCTGGAGCCCCCATCCCGGTGTGCTGCGCGGGCCAGCCCCGGAGCCCAGCGTGGCGGACCCATCATTCAGACTGCGGGAGGTTAGACGCATGCATAAGATCAATTTTTTCCCCTTGGGCAACGCCGATTCCTGCAGGCTGGACCTCGAGAACGGGATGCGCCTGCTCTTCGACTACGCCGAGATGCGAGATGCCGACGATGCGAACGACAAGCGGATCGACCTCCCGGCCACGCTCCGGGAGGACCTCGACGCAGCCGGGCGTGACGCGTTCGACGTCGTTGCGTTCAGCCACCTCGATAATGACCACATCTGCGGATCGAGCGACTTCTTCCATCTGGACCACGCGAAAAAGTATCAGGGCGGCGACCGCATCAAGATCACGGAGTTGTGGGTTCCCGCGGCCGTGATCGTGGAGGATGGCTGCGAGGACGAGGCGAAGATCATCCAGGCAGAGGCGAGGTATCGTCTGAAGGCAGGCGCGGGCATCCGCGTGTTCTCCCGCCCCGAGAAGCTGGAGTCCTGGCTTCAGAAGGAGGGCCTCACGCTGGCCGAGCGAAGCAGCCTGATCACGGACGCCGGGCAGCTGGTGCCCGGATTCACCCAGGCGGAGCACGGAGTGGAGTTCTTCGTCCACTCTCCCTTTGCCAGCCGGACGGATGAGGGAGAGCTGCTGGATCGCAACGACGATTCCCTGGTTCTCCAGGCTGCGTTCCTGTCGGGCGGCCGGGAGACGAAGCTGCTGCTCACCGCTGACGTTACGCACGAGGTACTCGCTGAGATCGTGCGGGTGACCAAGTACAAGAAGAACGAAGCACGCCTGCAGTGGGACGTGGTCAACCTGCCGCATCACTGCAGCTACCTCTCGCTCGGCCCGGACAAGGGCAAGGAGGTGACGGAGCCGGTGCCGAACGTGAAGTGGCTGTACGAGAACCAGGGACAGACCGGCGGCCTTCTGGTTTCCACCAGCTGCCCGATCCCGGCGGGCGAGTCGGACCAGCCGCCTCACCGGCAGGCCGCCACTTACTACAAGCGGCGCGCGACCGCGCTTGGGGGCGAGTTCAAGGTCACGATGGAACACCCCAAACAGTCTGCTCCGGAAGTCCTGGTAATCCGCGTAGACGCATCGAAGGCAACGATCGAAAAGCGCATCCTGGGCGGCGCCGCCATTATCGTGAACCAGCCCGCGCCGAGGGCAGGCTGACATGGCGGACCTGCTGACGCCCCCGGGTGAACCGCTGGTTGCCGGGGGCGTCGTCGTTCCGAAGGCTGCCGAACTGGTTTGGCTTCTGAAGTCCGAGACACTGCCTTACGTGCGGCTGGTCGAGTGCCGGCGTGCCGCAGCGGGAGACGTGGTGGTCTTCGAGGTCGAGCCGGAAGTGCCTCAGGCGAAGGTCCATGACATCCAGCGCGTGGAGCGGCTGGCGGTGGTCTTTGCCGATAACGACGAGGTGATGCCGGAGACTATCGCTCTCCGTCGCGATTTTCCGAGTGTACCGCATCTAAACCTCAGGTGGGAAGAACTCCCGCGCAGCCTTTGTCTCTGGGACGAGACCTACTCGAACCTGAAGCTGCGCTGGACGGCGGCGGCATACCTCCGGCGGGTGCTGGAGTGGCTCGCGCTGACGGCTCGCGGTGAGCTGCACGGAGAGGATCAGCCGCTCGAACCGCTCCTCGGAGCGGCTGCGATCCCCCTGATTCTGCCGGCCCGCCTTTTTGCCCCAGGCATGGACCGCCCCGCGTGGCTTTCGGTCCAGGCGGTCGACTACGACGGCACGATCATCACCCTGATCGCGGAGCCGGGCATCCCTCGGCCAGGCGACGGCGCGCGCTTTGTCGCGCTCCCATTCCATGTGCCCGTACAGACGCACGGTGTGGTCCGCCGGCAGCCCCAGACCCTCGCCGAGCTCCACGACATGTTGCTCGGTACCGGCTTTGATCTTCTCGCGGCGTTGCGTGCGCAGTTGGGCGACTGGGCAGGTAACGGTCACGTCTTGGGCGCCCGCGTGATCCTGATCTTCCGGATCCCCAAGCGCCGGAACGACGAGGCCGAAGCGGAAGTCGAGGAAACGTGGGCGTTCCTCACCGTATCTACTGTGCGCGAGGTCGGGGTCTCGATCGGGCGCTGGGACCTGCACGACGGCACACCCGGCGTGCTGCTCGCGGCGCCTGCCGGCCGCGAGGGACAGGGGGTAAACGTTGAGATTCTGAATCCTGCCACAACCCTGACTGCGGACGGAGCCGCGTGGCTGAACGGGCTGCCCGGAGCAGACGGCGTGGAGATCCTGGCCGTGGGCGCCGGCGCGCTGGGATCACAGGTCATGATAAACCTGATCCGTGCCGGCTACGGGACCTGGACTGTCGTGGATCCCGACCGGCTTATGCCGCACAACCTGGCGCGCCACTACCTAGGCAGCTATGCGCTCGGTTTTCCAAAGGCGCAAACACTGAGCGACGTCGCCAACGCCTTGCTGGACGGCCCGGACGTTATGTCGGGGATCGTTGCCGACGTTCGTTCGGAGGCCAATCCGGCTCTCCGCAAAGCCGTTGACGGGGCTTCGGTCATTGCGGACTTCTCAGCCTCGGTCACCGCTGCGCGGCACCTGGCGCTGGACAACGCGTCCGGTGCTCGGCGCGTCTCCGTATTTCTCAATCCGGACGGTACCGATCTCGTCGTCCTCGCGGAGGACGCGGAGCGGCGCACGACGCTCGACCAGCTGGAAATGCAGTATTATCGCGAGATCATCCAGCGCGCCGAGTTGAGCGAGCACCTTACCCGGGGCGGACAGCGCCTGCGATACGCGCACTCCTGCCGCGACGTAACCAGCACGATCCCGCAGGACGCCGTCGGGACCCTTTCGGGCGTCGCGGCGCGAGCGTTTCGTGCGGCTTTGAGCCGACCGGAAGCCACCATTGCTATCTTCCGGACGGACGCCGATCTCTGCGTAGACGTGGTTCGCGTAGATCCTGTACCTGGTCTGAGGGTAGAGACGGCGGGTTGGACCCTCTGCACGGATGAGATGCTGCTGTCGAGGCTGCGTGCCCTTCGCGCGACGAAGCTGCCCAATGAAACCGGTGGGGTGCTGATCGGCTCGTATGACCTGCAGAGGCGCATTGTCTACGTTGTCGACACGATTCCTTCGCCCCCCGACAGCAAGGAGTGGCCGACGCTCTACATCCGCGGCTCCGAAGGCCTGAGACAAGCCGTGCAGGAGGTGGATCGGCGTACGGCCGGGTCGCTGCAATACGTCGGTGAGTGGCACTCGCATCCAGATGGCTACGGCTGTGGCGCGAGCGAGGACGATCGCAAGGTCTTCGGATGGATGACCGCGCACCTGAGTGCCGACGGCCTTCCCGGGCTGATGATCATCGTCGGTGCGGCGGGGCAGACCGGCATCTACCTGGGACAGATCTGAGAGGCCGCCGTGGACGCGCTCAAAGGTATCGCCGAGGTGGTAGAGCACATCCTCTACGAGTTGCTCGGTCTTCTAATCCCCGGAGCATGCTTCGCGCTCTCGGTCGCTTTCGTATGGGGAGCGCCGGAGTGGACCCGAGCGCTCAGGTTTGCGGACGAGCAACCCTTGATCGCACTGGGTGCTGCATACCTTCTGGGCTTCGTGGTTCAAGGCATCTCGCGCCCGGTTACCGTCTCGTTCGAATGGCTCGCCCAACGCCCAGCCAGGCTCCTATCATGGGGGTACCGCCCCCTGCGCCGCAGATGGAAGGTTCCGGCCGGCTGGGGGAACGGCGGTACGGCGGATGAGCGATTCGCATCCCGCCACGGCCATGAGCCACAGGTTCCCGCCCCGATTCAGGGCGTTGAACTAGCCCTTCTGGCGGAGGAGCGCTGGCGCAAGAGGCTCGCTCTCAATGCTGACATCCGCCTGAGTGACGCGCAGGTGCGGGATCTTTCTTTCTCCGCGATCCCCGCGGCGCGAAGCCGCCTGGACCGGTTCAGGGCCGCGGCGTCATTATGTCGTGGCGTGGCTACCTCCGTAGCTATTTCCGCTCCACTGCTTCTTCTACAGATCGCGACCGCGGAGCGTTCGCTAGACTGGGCGGCTGTTGGGTGGCTGGAGGCCGTGCTCATCGCCTTCTACGCCCTGATGGAACGGGCGGACATGTACAACAAGCGCTGGAATAGCGTGCTCGTGCCCCAGTTCCTCGCGACGAGTACTGAAGTGCCGTCTTCGCGACCCGAGTCACCGGGATGATGAAGATCCGCGGCCACAGCAGCCTTAGCGCGGTCGGGCGGCACAGACTCGAATTAGGCAGGCGGGGCCCCATCCTCCCAATCCCGGAAGTCTGGAGAGTTGTTCGACGTTGCGGTCCGGCGCAGCGGTGCGGGGCTGAAGGCCGTAAAGGCGCCTAGCTTGCTGCATCCGCGGCCAGTCCTGCAGGCTCGCGGCGGCGCGGGCGAGTTCCAGCAGCGCCGATGCGTGGGTGCCGCTGAGATCGTAATCCAGGGCGAGCCAGGCCGTGCTCCAGGTTCTTCGTATTGCCGGGGATCTCCGCTGTCCGCCAGCGCCCGCTCATCGGGACAGTACCCGCAGTTCATCTGACAGGTGATCGAGCCGGTCTGCGTGCTGACGCAATTCACGCGCATGTTCGTCCGCGAGTTGCGCCAGCACGACGGGCCAGTTCGGAGGTGGACGCCGGGCGTTCGTTCCTTCCATCCGCGCACGAGCAATCGTGTGCATCTCTCTCCCGAACACCTCCGCGATCCGCGCCAGCGTAACCGATGGCGTAGAAGTGAGTACGTCCGTCGCCTCCTTGAAATCCACAGCGCCCCTCCGGGACATGGTATAATACCATTTGACAAACGAGCAGGCCGGTATTACATTATGTACCAGCAGGGCCCAACAGCAAGGCGGGTGCATCGGCTCCCCGGGAAGAGAGCACCGACGCACCCGCCTAACGCGAACCGACCCGAAGGCCGCCCGCTCGCCCAAGCTAGCCCTGCCGCGCGGCCAAGGTCAAGAGAATGGAGGATGCACCATGACAACGGAGTCTCCGAAGGGCACGCTTGCTTCTCCCGGCCGACTGCTCGAGATGCTGACGGACCGCTTCGGCGCGTTCGAAGCCATCGCCATGGCCTGCATTAAGCTCGCCCGCCACGTCTCCGAAGACGAATTATCGATGGATCTGCTCGTCGCTGAAGCCATCCTGGAGTTCGGGGACGATCTACGCTCCGCTTCGGAGGTTACAGCCGAGTGGATGCGCGAGCAGGGGCTCGTCCACCCGACCTGAAGGTCGCGGCCATCCGGAGAGCACCGAGAGACGCGAGGCGCTATGAACGGCCCGCGTCTTTCAAGTCTATGAGCGCACGTCCTCATCCAGGCTGCCGAGCAAGGCGGAGGAGTTCCGAAAGTTGTTGGACGTTGCGGGCCGGCGCCGCGGTGCGGGGCTGAAGGCCGTAGAGGCGGCTGGCCTGCTGCATCCGCGGCCAGTCCTGCTGGCGCGCGGCGGCGCGGGCCAGCTCCAGCAGCGCCGATGCGTGGGTGCCGCTGAGGTCGTAGTCCACAATCATCCACGCGGCGCTCCAGGCTTCCTCGTACTGCGGCCGGGCACCACTACCCGCCGCGGCCCGCGCCAGGAGCCCCAGCGTCACCGCCCGTTCGCGCCCCTCCGCGCGTCCGGGGAGCTGCTTCTTCAGCATCGTCGCGGCGCGATTGGGCCGTTCCAACGCCAGCCACAGGCGCGCCGTATCGTGCAACAGGTCGGGAAGGCGAGGATGCCCGGCACCGTACGCCCGCAGCGCCTTCCGGGCGTGCGCCTCCGCCTGCTCCAGCTTCCCCAACTCCATCTCCAGCAGAAACAGGCCGTGCAGCGCGGCGCCGCGTGCGGGCAGGTGCCCCTTTCTGCGCGTCGTGCGGATTGCCCGCACGTAGTACCCGCGCGCAGCCTCGAGCTTTCCGCGCCCGCCGTAGAGCGCCCCCAGGTCGATGTACGCCAGTGCGTACGTCTCCCAGTCCTTTCCCCGGCGCGCCACGCCGATGGTGCGCCGCAGCCAGGTTTCCGCGCGCGCGGGCCGGTCCATCCGCAGGGCAAGGCTGCCGACCTCGTACCCGGGCCGCGCCTGCTCGGGAGAGGCCAGCGCGGCCGCCTGGGCGAACAACAGCGAGGTTCCCAGCAGCTGCCGCTCCTGCGCCCATCGCGAGATCCCCTGGCAGGCAAGGGTCACGCTCTCCGCGCTCACCGATTCCGGGCTAGCCACCACAGCCGTCAGAGCCGTCAGCGCCAGCTCCACCTGGCCGTCCATCGGGACGGCCTGGAGCTGCGCGAGGCGTAGGCCCGCCGCATCAGCAACGAAAAGCCCGGCCCTGTGCCCCGGCTCCACTGCGGCCCACAACAGCACGTCTCGAAGCGCCTTCCAGAGCAACAATCCGTGCTCGTTCGGAAGCTCCCTGAGGATCGCCACGCCCTCCAGGGTCTCGTCGGGATCGGACAGGATCGCCGGTGGAATGCACCAGCGCCGCCCCTGCCTCGCGAGTACACGTTTTGTCATGAAAGTACCTGTGGGCATATATACCGAGGCAGCCAGTGGGTGGGGTGCGGTTAGTGGAGCCACTTTGCTTCGGCCCGGTGCCCTTCGCGCGCTTGCTCCCGCAATACGCGGAGTTCATCCCTGAACGCGGCGGCGGTGAGCGCGAACGCGCCTTTCGCTCGCAGTGCCCGGACGGGCTCACCGACGAGGTTTCGATATCCCACCTTCAGCGAGGCCGCTCCCGCGTAGCCGGAAAGCCGCGCGACGGACTCGACCGACCGAGCAGGGTCGTCCAGGAGCTCCGAGGCGAAAAGAAGCCTGATCCAGGGCATGAGGCGGCGCGGGGCCGGCAGGTCGGCCCGATGCAGCCACCGAAGGACGGTGCGCTCGTCTGCACCGAGGGTCTGCGCCAGTTCCGGCGCCTGCCCGCCGGCGGCGACCACTTCGGCCGTAGCGGAAAGCAGAGCTTGGGCGCGGCCATGGACGGACCCCTCCAACGCGCGGAACACGAGCAGGTGTGCGCTGCGGCCCTGCACACTTCCCAGGCGCCTGGTGATCGCAGCCGGCGTGGATTCCCGGTCGATGTCGAGCGCGTCCGCGACGCCCCACGAGAGGATTTCGCGCAGGGCGTGTCCACGATCCGGCGCATATCGGCCCGCCGCTACAACCGTGAAGCTCCGGAAGTGCTGAAGCAGGTCTCGCAGGCTCTGCAGGCCTGCTCCTGATCCGCCCGGGTGCCATGGATCCACCAGCGCCACCGCGGTAAGGGGTGAGCGCTGCAGCCCTGCGTGCAGGTCCTGCCAATCCCTCATGGAGCGGAACTCGTATCCTGCCCCTGCCTCGCGGACCCGCTCCCGGACCGCGGAATCGCCGTGCAGGACCAGCAGGGGCCGAACTACACGCTGCATCGTTCGATCACCATGTGAAAGTTTCCCGACATCACTTGACCAGACACGAAGGTTCCCGGCAGCTTGCCTGCGCCCGGGATTCGCCCGGACAACCCTGACATTCCTGCCCGCAGGAGCAAAATCATGAGTTCGTCCAAACTGTTCTACGCGCTGGTCGCGCTCGCCATCGGCGGCGGGTGCCGATCGGCCACGGCTCCGGCCCGCGCGGAACCCGATGCCAGCATCAACAAGAACAGCGGTATCGGCATGCTGGGTGGCGGCGGCAAGAGTGATTCGACGGCGACGGGTATCACGTCCGCAAGCGCTGACACCGTCGTGGTGGCCGATTCTACTGGAGGCTACTGAGACGGCGCCGCGGTGCACCGTCGCGCCGCGGCACCCCTCACCCGTGAGACACGCTCGCCGTCAGGATCCCCGCAAGCCGGTCCGCTTCGCGCGCCGCGCGTGCGGGCTCC
>NZ_DATBNB010000133.1 GCF_036554565.1 Longimicrobium sp.
TCTCGCCACCGCCAACTAGGAGCAGAAGCAAAGTAGAATTCCCGCTGTAACAATCCTCCCTATGGTCACCGTTCAAGCAAGGAGACTTCCATGCCGATCTATCCAATCACGATTGAAGGGAATGCCGACTGGAATACGGTCAGGATTATCGGTAGCGGGACGTGGGTCAGAGCCGCGGGGCAAACGATTAGCTACACGTCAGATTCGGGGAATTCAACTTCTTTGGAGATCGGCGACACGACTGTCGCCTTTGGCCAGCGCCAGTACAGCACCGGACGGAAGGTAGTCAGGCTTGGATTGCTGACTGATGCTTCTGTCCTGCAGGTCCATACGGAACACGGAGGAAACGGTACTCTCCTTCGAATCAGTTCCCCGGTTGACAGTCGCGAGAATACCCAGACGGGCGGTGCCACCAACCCGCAGGATCTTACGATTCATCTTTCCAGCGCCAGCTTGGCGGAGGCGCGCTTAGAGGCAGAGCAGGAATTTGAGCGGGCTGAACTGCCGGCTCTACGCTAACGTTGGAAAGCACACGGGAGAGGGGGCGGGCATCGGCTCTCCTTCTCTGTCCCTCAGGTTACTAGCTCTTGTAATTCCCTCGCCAACCGGTCCGCCGCCTCCGCCCGCTCGCGATTCGCCGCCGCGCCGCGCTTTGCCATTCCCGCCAGCACGGGCTCCCATCCCGCCCGTGGCTTGTGGCGGCCCGTTTCTGAGCGCCAACGCTGCGCCATGTTCAGCGTCACGCCGAACTCGGTGGCGACGTCCTCCATCGAGTATCCGCACGCCTGCCGGAGGCGGTCAACCGCCTCGCGAAATCGTGCGCGTTCACTGGACGTATCCATTGGTGATCTACGGGCTACATGAGTATAGACAAACTGCTGCCGGTCTACTATATTGCAGACCAGCAGGGACAAAGAAAAGGCTGACCGTTCTCCCGCGAAGAAGTACCGGCCAGCCTCACTCGCGAACAGACCCGAAGGCCGCCCGCTACCGCAAGTGTAGCCCTGCCGGGCGGCGAGGGTCAAGAGAGACGGAGACCTGCATGCCTACCAAGCAGAAGCCCGACGCGCCCGCGCCAGAGCAGCAGCCCGGCTTCACGATCAAGAAGCGCCACGGATACCGGGACTGGATGGTGATCGACCCTCAGGGCGAGCTGGTGTGCCTGACCGTCTACAAGCGCGGCGCGGCGGAGGTGGTGCGGCGGCTGACGGCGTGACGACGGGATCTAACGACGACCGGCAGCCTCCGCGAATTCGCGGGGCTGCCGATCTCTTTAGGATCAGCGATTCGGGCCTGGAGGGCCGGAGGGAAAGAGCAGCGATCGAGAGGGAGTTAGAACGTTTCACCAAGCCACGGGAAGGCACACCCGAGCACCCAGGCGAATTCGAACCACAAGAAGAGCATCGGCAGGGCGGGGCTGCGCCATGACCGCCAGCAGATCGCGAGCGCACCCATCGCGAATACGGCACCGACGCCCAGTGCGATGTTCAGGTACAGGAAGACGGGCCCCTGATACTGCTGCCCGTAATCCCAGCCCACCACGTACCAGGTAATGCTCAGCACGATCAGCACGGCTGCCGACCAGGGCAGAATCCGCCGCGCCCGATCAGGCCGGCGCTCGACTCCCCGGGCGAGCTTGAAGAACAATGCGGCCGGCAGGAGCGCAGCCACCAGGCTGGCGCCTGTCAGGAAATTGTAGAGAGGCTTCGATCGCGCGCCGTCCGGCAGCGAGTACCAAAGCGTATCCACCAGGATGGTGGGTGCGGCCAGCAGAAGGAAGGAGGGCACGGAAAGCCAGAGAATGGACGCGCACACCACGCCGATGATCGTGATGCTGCCGACCCAGGGCAGCGCGCGCTCAACCCTCCTCATGGTCCTGCGTCGGGTTGGCGGTGTCCGAACTCTCCCGCATGTATTTGTCCAGGCCCTGCAGCGCCATCGCGCGGACCTTGTTCTTCAGCGGGGGTGTCCAGCCGAGGGCGAGGCCGGCGGGGCCCAGCGCCTGGCGCGCCCACTTCCAGAACGAGAACGTGTCGGTGTGGCGCACGATCAGCCCGTCGCGGAACTCGAACTCCGCGTCGATCTGGTTGAGCACCTTTCGCCCCGTCTGCCCGAAGGTGTAGCGCGCGTCCCAGTGCGCGCGCCCACGCTCGTCGTCGGCGTGCACGTTGGACGCGTTGACCTCCAGGTCCGTGGCGCGGGCGCAGAGCATGGCCCACATGGCGCCCGCCTCGGCCCCGCGCAGCTCGCCGAACGCGGGGTCGCTGAAGACGACCTCCGGATGGTAGCATGCGGCCATCCCCGCCGCGTCCAGCGCCGAGAAGGAGTCGTAGAAGCGGTGGATGAGCGCGGCGTTGGGATGCATGACGTTCCTGGGCAGAGGGGAGGCCTGCTGTCCGCCAGGATGATGCCGCAAGCAAGGGGCCGTCGAAAAGGCTTGTTCTTCAGTGCGGAGGTGCTGCGGAGGATCGGGAGGTGCGCAGAGAAGGTTTGCGCACGCTCCCGATCCGTCGATGACTAGGCGCAGTCGAAGCCGGTCTCGCCGCAGCCCGCGGCGCAGTCGGTGTTGACCGAGCAGCCGAACGTACAATCGAAGTACCTCGTGTCGCCACACTTTTCGATGTCGTAGGTCTCGATGGACGGGCCGCCCTCGTGGGCGTACATGGTCCCGCGCTCACCCGCGGCCGGCGCGGTGTCGAACGATTCGACCTGCAACGATTCCAGCTTCAACTTGCGCATCGGGAGCTCCGTGATGGGGTAGGGGAGGGCCTGCCTGTGCAGGCCACCCAATCTCACGAATTGTCGGGAATTATTCAAGTCGCTCACGCCCGCGGGGCAGCTCGGGTGCCCCGCGGGATCTTTCGTCAGCGCCCGACGTGCCTGGGGGCGGGGGTCTACTGGCGTGCGGCGACTTCGGCGCGCAGACGGTCTTCCAGTTCCTGCAGCTCCGGCGTGAACGCCTCGCCGAAGTCCTCGTTCTCGAACACCGGGCGGATCTCCAGCTCGGCCTCGGTGCCGGGCATGGGGTTGGGGCAGCGCCGGGCCCACTCCACCGCCTCCTCCATCGAGCTCACCTGCCAGAGCCAGAAGCCGGCGACCAGCTCCTTGGTTTCCGAGAAGGGGCCATCGATCACCGTGTGGCCGCCGCTGGTAAAACGCACGCGCTTGCCGCGGCTGCTGGGGTGCAGCCCCTCGCCCGCCAGCATGATCCCCGCCTTGACCAGCTCCTCGTTGTAGGCGCCCATCTTCACGAGCAGATCCTCGTGCGGCATCACGCCGGCTTCCGAGTCCGCGCTGGCCTTCACGATCACCATGACTCGCATTGCTTCCGCTCCTGATTGGTAGGTTGGTGGCCGGGGTTCGTCCCCGTTCTATCCATGCGACGAACGAGCATCGGCGAAATCGACAACTCGATCATCCGCGATCATCGACAGGCCGGAACGGTAGCCATTCGCCGGGCGCCAGGCCAGACGTCCACCCTCCTCCGTGGCCTCCGTGCCCTCCGTGTGAGACGCCTTCCGTGCCCGGGATTGTGTCGCGGCCACGCCGTGGGCACTATGTTTCCCGCTCCGCCCCGTGTGCCTCTCATCCGCCCGCCATGCCGCCGCACTCTCGTCTTTATCGCATCCTGAAGCTCGTCGCGACGCGCCCGCGAACGACGCTGCTGGCGCTGCTCGTCGCGGTGGCGCCGTTCGTGGCGGCCGGGGCGGCGCTCAAGCCCGACAACTCGCTGTCGGTGTGGTTCGTGGACGACGACCCGGCGCTCGTGCGCTACCGCGAGTTCGTGCGCGAGTTCGCCAACGACGAGGTGGTCGCCATCGCCTACCGCGCGCCCGGCGACGCGCTGGCGGCGGACGAGGCGCAGCTTCAGCGGCGGACGGCGGACCGGCTGCGGCGCATCGACGGCGTGCAGCTGGTGACGGCGCCCGCCATCCTGGCCGACAGCCTGGGTACGTGGGCGCAGGCGCGCGCGTACCTGCAGAAGGCCGGGCTCGTTTCGGAGGATGGACGGACGGCGACGCTGCTGGTGCAGATGGCCGCGCGCGACGACATCGACGCGGTGCGCGGCGACATCCTGGACCGCATCCGCGCGGAGGTGGCGGCGACGCTCGGCGCCGCGGGGCGGCCGGCGCACTTTGCGGGCATTGGCGTGCTGTACGATGCGCTGAACCGGCAGACCATCAAGGACAGCGGGTTCTACCTGGGCATCGCGTTCCTGGTGATGGGCGCGCTGCTGTGGGTGGCCCTGCGCCGCTGGCGGGCGGTGGCCATCGCGCTCATCCCGCCAGTGGTGGTCTCGTCCGTGACCACGGGGCTGTTCGTGCTCACCGGGCGGCCGTTCACGCAGGTGACCAGCATCCTCCCCATGCTGGTGCTGGTGATCGGCCTGTCCGACGCCATCCACCTAGTGGGCCACTACTACGCCGAGCGGCGGACGGCGGGATCGCTCGACCGGGATGCGCGGCGCGAGCTGGTGGCGCGCAGCGCGGCCTGGGTGGCGCTTCCCAACTTCTTTACCGCCATCACCACGGCGGCCGGGTTCCTGGCGTTGGCAAGCTCGCGGATGCCGGCCATCCGCGACCTTGGAATGTTCGCGGCCATCAGCATGCTCATCCTCTGGGTGATGACGCTGCTGGTCGGCACGGCGGCGCTGGCCATTTGGGACGTGCCGCCCCCACCCGAGCGGCCACAGGGCGATCGCCTGGACCGCGCGCTCGCCGCGCTTTCCACCCACGTCACCCGCCGCCGCTGGTCCGTGCTGGTTTGGATGACGATCATCACCGCGATCCTGCTCGCAGGCGCCGCGAGGGTGAGGGCGGATACCTAC
>NZ_DATBNB010000134.1 GCF_036554565.1 Longimicrobium sp.
CCTGTCGGACGAGGAGCGCGACGATCTGCATGGCACGGTCGCCAGCCTGCGCGTCTGGGCGCGCACGCACGGTGAAGACGAGCAGCAGGACCGTCCCGCGAACGCCTGAGCGCGTGGGCGGCCGAACAGGAAAACACCCTCTCCCACGCAGCCGTGGGAGAGGGTGTTTCCGTTGGACGAGCCGCTATGGAAGAAGCTCAGCTCTGGATGCGCGCGAGCTCCACGCCCAGGGGACAGACGCCCACCGTGGCCTGACCGGCGATGTTCCCCGAAGGACCCAGCAGGTACAGCTTCCCGGGCTGCGTGCAGTCACCCGGCGCGGTGAAGAACAGCTGCCCCCGATCGTCGACGGTCAGGTCGCCCACGTCGGCGATGCCGTTCGGCTTCAGCGCGTTGGCCGGGGGAAGATGGAACTGGCGCGTCGCCGGGTTCCACGCCGTGATGCCGTAGCCGAACCCGCCGACGTACAGCACGTCGGGGTTGCCCAACGCCTCCAGCGAGGTGGGAAAGGTGCCGAACCCCGTGTTGTGCGACTCTTCGGTCAGCGTCTGCAGGTTCACCACCGAGAGCGAGCCGTTCGCCTTGCCGAAGTTGCCGGAGTGGAGCACGTACAGCCGGTCGCCCAGCACGGCGCCCGCCGCGGGGTTCACGCCGCTGAGCGGGATCGTCTTCACCACCCCAAGCGCCGGGTTGAGCACCGTCACCGAGCCCGGCCCCGCGGGCGCGAAGTTCACCAGGTTGCTGTTGATGACGAACGTCGCGCCGTTGCCCGCCACGATGGCCTGCGGATACACGCCCACCGCGATCTCGGCGCCCGCCTGCCCGCGCCGGACGTTCACCGGCGACACGGTGTTGCGCCCCGGATTGGCGACCAGCGCCACGGAGTCGTTCACGAACGCCACGCCCGTGGCCCCCGAGTTGGCCGGAAGCGCCACGCGGTGCGACACCACGCCGGCGGCCAGGTCCACCACGGCGGCGAAGGGGTAGATGCCCAGCGGCACCACCGCCACGTTGCCGCGCACCGCCAGGTCTACCGGGCTGCTGGCGGCCTGGGCCAGGCCCACCGTGCGCTCCGTTCCGCCTACTTCCAGCGGCACGATGCTGAGCGTGTTGTCGACGCTGTTCACCACCACCACCGCCAGCTCTTCGCCATCGGGCAGGGCGGGGTTGCGGTCGCACGCGGCCGAAAGCGAGAGGGCGGCCAGCGCGGCCATCCCCATCAGGCGGCGGATCAAACGAGTTTTCATCATCTCGATGGATTTCGTGAAGGTAGCTGCGTGCGCTGGATGCGCACGTCCAGGCGAGCCCGGCGGCCGGGCTCGGGGTATCCCGCGATCAGGTGCCCTTTTTCGTCCAGCGCGCGGTCCACGTCCAGCGCGGTGGAAAGCGCCCACGCACCCAACCGCCAGTCGCGAGCCACGCGCAGCTGCGTGGCCCAGAAGCCGGGGATGACGTTGGCCTCCGTGGGCGTGGGGTTCCGCGCACCGGTGTAGCGGACGCGCGCCTCCGCCCGCCACGGGCCCACGCCCCACTCCGCGCCCATCCACCCGGAGTGACGGGGGCGATACACGACCTGCACGCCGTCGTCATCCGTGCCCTGGCGGTCGTAGGTGATGCGCGCCAGCGAGTACGACGCGTTCACCCGCAGTCCCTGCCCGGCCAGCACGGCGTCGGCGCGAAGGTCGATGCCGCGGCGGTGCGCGTCGACGTTGCCGGGGGTCCAGCGGTCGTTGAAGCGGCGCATCCACACGATCATGCCGCGCACGTCGCTGTCGTAGGCGGTGGCGTAGGCGGAAAGGGACACGCCGCCCAGCGTCGCCGCGGTGGATGCGCCCATCTCCCACTCGTTGGGGATGCGCTCCGGGCGCAGGTCGGGGTTCGGGACGATCCCCACGCCGCCGCGAAAGAACTGGTCGCCCAGCGACGGCGGGCTGTACGCGCTGCGGTTGGCCAGCTGCACGCGTACCGGCCCGTCCATCCGCACGGTCAACGCGCGGCTGGCGTACCAGTTTCCGCTCACCCCGTCGCGGTCCACGCGAGCCTCGGCCGAGAGCGCGAGCGTGCGCCGCAGCACGCGCACGTCGTCCGACGCGTGGGCGAAGACGCCGCCGCCGTACTGGGTGCGCGGCGCCTGCTCCGAGAGCGCGGCCTCCACGTGCTGGGCCAGGGCGTCCACCCCCAGCCCCAGCCGTCCGCGGCGGAACCCGGTAGATGACTCGACGCGCGCGTTGAGCATCCGCACCCGCGTGGTGTCGTCGTACGGCAGGCCGAACGGGGGCGCGGGGTCCGCGTAGCGCGCGCGCTGCACGGCGCCGGAGACCAGCGCCGAGGCCGGGCCGCGCCGCCACGCCAGCGACGCGCGCCCGCGCTCCATCCACTGCCGCGCATCCGGCGAGGGGGTGTGGCCGGTGCCGGGCAGTCCGCGCTCCAGCGTTTCCCATCCCCCCCGCACCCGCAGCTCGCCGCCCGCCAGCCTGCCGGTGAGCGCCGCGAAGGCCCCCGCCTCGAACTCGTCGGCGTTGGTACGATGGACGCGCGTGGGATCGCTCGGGTCACGCGCGTAGGCGAACCGCCCGTCCACCGCCCGCGTGTGCGCACCGGCCTGGATGGCGGCCCCGCCGAGCGGCGCGCCCCACTCGCCGCGCGCGGCCCGCTCGCCCAGGGTGCCGCCGGAAAGCTCCGCGGCGGGCGGCACCTCGCCGGCCCGCGTCTCGATCAGCACCACCCCGGCACCGGCGCGCGCGCCGTAGCGTGCGGAGTGCGCGCCGGGGAGCACCGTCACCCGCTCGATGGCGCTGGCGGGAACGGCGCTCAGGTCTGCCTCACCGGAAACGGGGTCGTTCAGCGGCGCGCCGTCCACCAGCACCAGGACCGCGTCGGCGCCGCTGCCGCGGATGCTCACCGTGCGCGAACCCGTCGGCCCGCTTTCGCGCACCGTCACGCCGGGCGCGCGCGCCACCACGTCCGCCGCCGTCCGCGCCCCCGAAGCTTCGATCGCGGCACGCGTGACCACGGTCCCGTCGCGCTGCGGATCGGGCACGGTCGTCACGGCGCTCACGGTGTCGAGCAGCAGCACGTGGCGCGCGAGCGGGATGGACAGCCACGCCGCCTCGCCGTTCCTCACCCGCACCTCGGACGTCCATCCCGCGTAGCCCGCCCGGGTGACGCGAACGCGATGGGCGCCCTCTTCCACGCCGCGGATGGCGAATCTTCCGGCGCCGTCCGTCCACACGCGGATCCCCAGTTCCGGAAGCTCGACGGCGGCCATCTCCAGCGGCGCGTCCGTGCCCGCCTCGGCCACGCGGCCGGCCACCTCGCCGGGGCGTTGGGCCGTGAGCGAGGCTGGGACGGCGATCCACAGCAGGAGCGCGAGCAGGCTACGCCGCATGTCCACGCTCCATTCGCCCGCACTGCTCTCCCGACAGCGGCACCACCTGCGGCGCGCCGGCGTCCGGACCCGGCCCGGGATGCGGAACGATCTCCACCGGCCAGCCGTAGACGCGCTCGACGGTGTCCCTCGTCAGCACCTGCGCGGGGGTGCCCTCGGCGGCCAGGCGTCCGCCGTCCAGAAGGACCAGGCGGTCGGCGTAGCGCGCGGCAAGGTTCAGGTTGTGGGTGATCAGGAGCACCGTCTTGCCGGCGTGCCCCAGGTCGTGCAGCAGCTCGAAGATGGCCATCTCGTGGGCCACGTCCAGCGCGGCCGTGGGCTCGTCCAGCGCCAACGTGGGCGCCTGCTGTGCCAGCGCGCGAGCCACCCGGGCCCGCTGCCGCTCCCCGCCTGAAAGCG
>NZ_DATBNB010000135.1 GCF_036554565.1 Longimicrobium sp.
ACCGAGACCGATTCGCTCGGCGCCATCGACATCCCCGCCGATCGCCTGTGGGGGCCGCAGACGGAACGGGCGCGGCGCTTGTTCCGCATCGGGACGGAGCGTTTCCCGCCGGGCCTGATCCGCGCCGTCGGGTTGCACAAATCCGCCTGCGCTGCCGCCAACGCCCGATTGGGCGAGCTTTCGGCCGACCTCGCCGAAACGATCGCCAAGGCCGCGGACGAAATAGCGGCGAGCGAGCGGGACGAGGAGTTCCCGCTGCCCGTCTGGCAGACCGGCAGCGGCACCCAGACCAACATGAACGCCAACGAGGTGATCGCCAACCGGGCCAACCAAATGCTCGGGCAGCCGCTCGGCAGCCGGAAGCCGGTGCATCCCAACGACCACGTGAACCGCGGCCAGTCCTCCAACGACAACTTCCCGACCATGATGCACATCGCCGCCGTGGAGGTGGTGGAGGGCCGGCTGCTCCCGGCGCTCGGCCGGTTGCACGCGGCGCTCTGGCGGCGGTCGGAGGAGTGGGCGGACATCGTCAAGGTGGGCCGGACGCACCTGATGGACGCGGTGCCGGTGACGCTCGGCCAGGAATTCGCCGCCTGGGCGCGGCAGGTGGAACTGGGCCAGGAACGCCTGCGCGCCACCCTGCCGCGCCTGCTGCTGCTGCCCCAGGGCGGCACGGCCGTGGGCACCGGCCTGAACCGCCACCCGGATTTCGACCGGGTGTTCTGCGAGATCGTGGCCGAGCGCACGGGCCTGGCCTTCGCGCCGAACCCGAACAAGTTCGAGGGCATGGGCGCGCACGACGCCTTCGTCGAGCTGTCCGGCATGATGAACGTGGTGGCGGTCTCGCTGAACAAGATCGCCAACGACGTGCGGCTGCTCGGAAGCGGCCCGCGCTCCGGAATCTCGGAACTGGTCGTCCCGGCGGACGGGCTCTCCTCCTCCATCATGCCCGGCAAGACCAACCCGACGCAGTCGGAGGCGCTGACCATGGTGTGCGCCCAGGTGATGGGCGACAACGTGACGGTGACGGTCGCCGGCGCGCAGGGGCACCTGGAGCTGAACGTGTTCAAGCCGGTGATAATCCACGCCGTGCTGCGCTCGGCGGGGCTGTTGGCGGACGCGGCGGAGAGCTTCGCCGAGAACATGGTGCTGAAACTGGAGCCCAACCGCGACCGCATCGCCGAGAACCTGGCGAAGTCGCTCATGCTGGTCACCGCGCTGAACCCTCGCATCGGCTACGACGCCGCCGTGCGGATCGGCAAGACGGCGCTGGCGGAGAATTTGACCCTGAAAGACGCTGCGGCGAAGCTCAGGCTCGTCTCGCCGGAGGACTTCGACCGTTGGGTGCGGCCCGAGCAGATGGTCGAGCCGGGCGCGACCCTCGCCGGGGGGTGAGCGCACCGCGGCGCACGCCGCACGGCGTACTCCTTCCGGCACTTCCACATCAGCCAGCAGCTGACCGCCCGCGTCGACGTGCTTGTGCTGGCCAAGAACACCAGCACGAGCTCGGACATGATCGAGCGCTTCTACGGCCAGGTGAAGCTAGAGCGCATGGCCAAGGAGCTCAGGCCGGAGTGGCGGACCGGAGCGCGTAGCTAACCCGGTGTGCGGGTTTCACGCTCGGACGAGTTGCGCGAAAGCGAGCGGGAGGAGCCCGGCCCGCTGACAGAACAGCACCGCGATGGTGTGGGAGACGAACTTGCGGGCCCAGCGGGCGGCGCGGT
>NZ_DATBNB010000136.1 GCF_036554565.1 Longimicrobium sp.
AGAGGACGCAGACAAAGGAAAGAGGACGCAGAGAACTTCAACCGTTCTCTGCGTCCTCTCTTTTCACCTCTGCGACCTCTGCATGAAATCGCTCTTCCTCCGTCCATGCGCATAGAATGGCCTAGCACAGCGGCTATCTCATCGGTTGACAACGACTTAGCTTTTGGCTAAATTGATTGCACCCGAAAGAAAGCGGACTGCTTGATCGAAAACGGCGGGCCGCACTGGACGGAAGGCACGGCGTGCGGGTAGATTGGGCGCACAAACCCAATCCTCGCGCCGCGAATCCGGACCCATCCTGGAGACGAGCACTCCCGCACGCTGGGGAGCGCCTCGATCAGATCGAAGAACTTCCGGGCGATTCATCCGCCCGTACAATCCCGAGAGCCATGCTGCGATCCAATCTGCTGACCATCGCCACCGCCGCCGTGTGCATCGGCGCCACCGGTGCCCTGATCGACCGATCGGACCGCCCGCAACCCGCCCCGGCGCCCCGGGCGATGGTCGCGGCCAAGTTGACGGTGAAGCCCGCCGTGCAGGCCCCCCGCCCCGCCCCGGCCCCGGCGCCCGTCCGTGCTCCGCAGCCGGTGGCGCTGCAGGCCGCGCGTGCGGTGCTGAACGGCGTGGGCGTGGAAAGCGGCGCCGAGAAGACGCGCGTGGACGTGGCGCTCGACGCGCTGGGCAAGCGCGTCCGCCGCCAGAGCCACCCCAAGGCGCTGCGGATGGCTTTCCAGGCGTACTACGCCTACAAGGCCGAGAACCCGGGCAAGGTGCGCAAGCCGTACCTGTACTACGTGGACTACGGCCTGGACAACCGCACCCCCCGCGGCTACGTGTTCGACATGGAGTCGCTGAAGGTCGTGGACGGGCCGTTCACCGTTGCGCACGGCCGCGGCTCGGCCTCGCCCACGGCGGGGCGCCCCACGCGGTTCTCCAACCGCCAGGGAAGCAACGCCACCTCGCTGGGACTGTACCTGGCGCAGGAAACGTACGGATTCTCCGGCACCTCCAGCGGCCAGCGCTACACCTCGGTGGGGCTGCGCCTGCAGGGCCTGTCGGGCAAGTACAACAGCTCGGCCCGGGCCCGCGGCGTGGTGGCGCACGGCGCCCCGTACGTAACGCGCGACCGCGCCGGCCGCAGCGAGGGCTGCCCGGCCATGGAGCAGGGCCGCGCCCGCACGCTGCTCCCCAAGATTGCCCGCGGCGGCCTGGTGTTCCTGTTCTCGCCGCTGGACCGCACCTGGATGCAGGAAGACCGCTGGGCCAACGCCAGCGTTGGAAAGAGCACCTCCCGCCGGGGCTGATCCCGGACTGGAGCCGATAGAAAGAGCCCCGGCGCCGATGCGCGCCGGGGCTCTTCTCGTTCTGACCGATCAGGATGCGCGATCGGGCGGTGCTCACTTCTTCTTCCGATTGCGCTTGCGCGCCTCCTTCTCGGCCTTGCGCTGCGCCTTGGACTTCCCGGGCTTGGACGCGGACGGGCGCGGCAGGCCGTCCGGCGGCGGAAAGCCGTGGTCGACGGGCCTGCGCCCGCCCTCGGGTTCCGGCAGCAGGCCCAGGTCTACCTGCACGTCTTCCCAGTGTCCCGTGATGGTCACGTCCACCCGCCCGGCGGCGAACGCCTCCTCCATCACGGGGACCGCGGCCGTGTCGTTCAGCTCCACCAGGTACGAGACCAGGATCGCGTTCATCTGCGGGCTCTGGTCTCGCCAGTCTTCCAGCTGCTTCGCCAGTACGCCGGCGGCCTCGTCGCGCCGCTCGGGATGCTCGTGCGCCACGTTCAGGATCACCCCGCAGGCGGCGAAGCGCAGGTCCTCGTCCTTGCCCTCGTCGAAGAGCAGCAGCGTAGCCCCGGGCAGCGCCGCAGGCCCGATCATCCCCAGCACCACGGGAATCTCCTCGAACACCCACGAGCTGTCCATCTCCCGCTGCAGCAGCGCCAGGAGCGGCTCCGCGGCGGCGGACGCGCGCAGCTGGGCGAGGGCGCGCCACGCGTGGATGGGCGCCCACCCCGCCGCCGACCGCTCCTCGGCGGCGTGCAGCGCGGGATCGATGGCCATGCGGATCAGCGCGGGGATGTGGTGGTCCTCCAGCCCCAGGTTGCGGTAGTCCGGCCACGTGCGGCGCCGGGCGGGCTCCGCGCCCAGCTTCAGCAGGCGGTCGACGGGCGGAAGGTAGAACTCGGGCATGCGATCGGGCCTGGAGGAAAGCATCGTGCTCGGGACGGGCGGGAAGGTGCCGTCCGAGATGCTTCCGCGCAATGCACCGTAGAGTGATGTTGACACTCATGCGCTGGCGCGATATCGTTCGTTTGCATTGAATTTCATGTTCGAAGGAGCCCACGTGATCAAAACGTCAGACATCCACTCCCTCAGCGATTTTCAGCGCAGTGCTCGCGAACACATCCGACGCTTGCGGGAGACAGGGAGGCCCGCGGTGCTGACGGTGAATGGCAGGGCCGAGGTAGTGGTGCAGGAGGCCTTGGCCTATCAGGACCTGCTGGACCGATTGGATCGTGCGGAGGCGATCGCCGGAATCAATCGAGGCCTTGTTTCCATGCGCCGGGGCGACGGGCGGCCGGCGGAAGAAGTGCTTGACGAACTTCGGGCCCAGTTGGGGATCGGGGTAGGGGTGGAGTGAGTGTACCACGTAATTACGGAACCTTCCGCGCTGGCGGACATCGCGGGCCATTACGCGTACCTGAAGGAGCATGCCCACACGCCGGAGTACCCGGACGCGTGGTATTCGTCCATCCAGAACGCCGTGCTCGGCTTGGCCGACTTCCCCCTCAGCTTCGCGCGAGCACCGGAAGATCGTGAATTCGAGGAAGTGATCCGGCATCGAATCGTGGGATCGTACCGGATCCTTTTCACGGTGGTCAGCGACCGAGTTCACGTCCTACACATCCGTCACGGCCGTCAGAACGTGCTTCGACCGGATGTAGACGAATAGGATCGCTCTCATAGAGAACGGCCCCGGTGGGGATGCGCCGGGGCCGTTCTAACGCGTTTTCACCCGCATCGGTCCGCACGAGTGACTCGGAGCCGAATGCGTCGAGACTCCACCAGCAGCTCGTGGAGGCGCTGGCTCGTTGGTGCGGCACTCGGGATTGCGGCGCTCCCGGCGCGCAGCCATGCCCAGGACTGCCCGTACTGGCCGTGTGGCGAACCTGGCCCGCTAGATTGCGCTACGCGATGTGGCGGCTGACGTGCGAAAATAACGGCCCCGGCGTTGTCGCGCCGGGGCCGTTCTCGTCGTGCTCGTCTCGCCGCGGATCAGCCGTCGAAGCGGCGGAAGGCCAGGCAGACGTTGTGGCCGCCGAAGCCGAACGAGTTGCTGAGCGCCAGGTCCACCGGCCGCTCGGTCGCGCCGCCCGTCCCGTAGTTCAGGTCGCAGTCGGGGTCCGGCGTGGTGTAGTTGATGGTCGGCGGGATCTTGCCGTGGCGGCAGACCAAGGCGCTGATCACGCCCTCCACCCCGCCCGCCGCTCCCAGCGTGTGCCCCGTCATGCTCTTGGTGGAGCCCACGATCACGTCGCGCGCGTGGTCGCCCAGCACAGTGCGGATCGCCGCCGACTCGTTCTTGTCGTTGGCCGGCGTGCTGGTGCCGTGCGCGTTCACGTAGCCCACCGACTCCGGCCCGGCGCCCGCCTCGCGCAGCGCGGCGCGCATGGCGCGGACCGCGCCCTCGCCGCCCTCGGCGGGGGCCGTGATGTGATAGGCGTCCGCCGTCTGGCCGTAGCCCACGATCTCAGCGATGATGGTGGCGCCGCGCGCGCGGGCGTGCTCCAGCTCCTCCATCACCACCATCCCCGCGCCCTCCCCCAGCACGAAGCCGTCGCGGGTGGCGTCAAAGGGGCGGCTGGCCGTTTCGGGCGAGTCGTTGCGGGTGCTGAGCGCCGTCATGTTCGCGAAGCCCGCCACCGTCAGCCCCGTGATGCTGGCCTCGGTGCCCCCCGCCAGCATCACGTCGGCCTCGCCGTGCTTGATGCTGCGGAAGGCGTTGCCCACGGCGTGGGCGCCCGACGCGCACGCCGACACCGTGCAGTAGTTGGGGCCCTTGGCGTTGTAGCGGATGGAGACGAGCCCCGCGGCGATGTCGGAGATGAACATGGGCACGAAGAAGGGCGACACGCGGCCGGGTCCCTTCTCCAGCAGGCGGGCGTGCTGCTCCTCGAAGGTGTGGATCCCCCCGATGCCGCTGCCCACGATCACGCCGAAGCGCTCGGAATCCAGCGACTGGAACGTGTCGTCGAGCCCCGCCTCGCGCATGGCCTGCACGGCCGTGGCGATGGCGAACTGGCTAAAGCGGTCGGTGCGCTTCACTTCCTTGCGCTCGATGTACTGCCCCGGATCGAAGTCCTTGACCTCGCACGCAAAGCGCACGGCGTGGCCGGATGCATCGAACTGGGTAATGGGGCCGGCACCGCTACGCCCGCCGAGCAGGGCCGCCCAGGATTCCTGGACGTCCAGCCCGACGGGCGTGACGAGGCCGGTCCCGGTAATCACGACTCGGCGGTTCATCAGCCGCTCCGGGACGGGTTCGGGACGTATGCAGGGCCGCCCCGGGGGGCGGCCCTATGGAAAGGCCGCGGTGGCAAGCGCCGGAGCGCTCAGCCGTTGCTGGCGTTGCTCGTGATGTAGTTGATGGCGTCGCCCACCGTGCGCAGCTTCTCGGCCTCTTCGTCGGGGATCTCCATCCCGAACTCTTCCTCGAAGGCCATCACCAGCTCCACCGTGTCGAGCGAGTCAGCGCCAAGGTCCTCCACGAACGAGGCCTCGGGGGTCACCTTCTCGGCGTCCACGCCCAGCTCGTTGATGATGATCTCCTTGACCTTCGCCTCGATGTCCGCCATGTCCGTCTCCCTGTCGTTGTTTTTTGATCCCGTGAGTCCCGCGCCCAGCGGACGCGGGCCCTGCCCTTCTGCACCAAAGCCTACATGACCATTCCGCCGTCCACAACCAGCGTCTGGCCGGTGATGTACGCCGCGCCCGGGCCGGCCAGGAACCGCACCGCCGGGGCGATGTCTTCGGGCCGTCCCAGCCGCCCCAGCGCGATGTTGCTCATCAGCGCCGTGCGCGCGGCCTCGGGAAGGTCCGACGTCATGTCCGTGTCAATGTACCCCGGCGCCACGGCGTTGACCAGAACTCCGCGCCCGGCGAGCTCCTTGGCCACCGACTTGGTGAGCCCGATGAGCCCCGCCTTACTGGCGGCGTAGTTGGCCTGCCCCGCGTTGCCGATGATGCCCACCACCGAGGTGATGTTGATGATGCGCCCGCTGCGGCGCTTCATCATCCCGCGCGAGGCGGCGCGCATCAGGTTGAAGGCGCCGCGCAGGTTGGTGTCGAGAACGGCGTTCCAGTCGTCGTCCTTGATGCGCATCAGCACGTTGTCGCGCGTGACGCCGGCGTTGTTCACCAGCACGTCCAGCTGGCCGAAGTCGCCTTCCACCTGCTTGATCAGCGCGGCGCACGCCTCGGGGTCGGCCACGTCGCAGGCGTACCCGCGATGTCCCTCGCCCGGCAGCTCGGCCGCGGCGGCCTCGGCCCGCGCGCCGTCGCGCGCCACGAGCGCGAGTCGCGCCCCCGCCTGCGCCAGCTCCCGCGCAATCGCCAGGCCGATGCCGCGCGAGCCGCCGGTCACCAGCGCCACCTGTCCCTGGAGCTCCTGCACCTCGCCACCTCCCGTCACGATGCCCCGTTCAAGAACGCTTCCACCTGCTCCGCCGTCCCCAGCGCCACCCCGCGTCCCTCGGCCGCCTTGTCGATACGCTTGAGCATGCCCGTGAGCACCTTGCCGGCGCCCACCTCCAGGAACCGCTCGGCGCCCATCTGCAGCATGGTGCGCACCGAGTGCGTCCAGCGCACCGTCGACGTCAGCTGGTCCACCAGCAGGCGCCGCGCCTCGGCGCCGTCCGTCACCGGCTGCGCGCTGACGTTGCTGACCACCGCGAAGGCCGGATCGGCGAAATTCACCGCGTCCAGCTGCGCCTGCAGCCCCGCTTCGGCCACGCGCATCAGCGGCGAGTGGAAGGCACCGGAGACGGCCAGCGGCTGCACCTTCTTGGCGCCGGCGGACACCAGCATGGGCCCCACCCGCTCCACCGCGGCAGCGTCGCCGGAAACGACCACCTGGCCCGGGGTGTTGAAATTGGCGGGGACGACGACGGAATCCTCCGTGGACGCCTCGTGGCAGACGCCTTCCACCACCTCGTCGTCCAGCCCCAGCACGGCGGCCATGGTGCCGGGACGCGCGTTGCCGCTCTCCAGCATCAGCTCGCCGCGGCGGCGCACCGTCCGCACCGCGTCCGCGAAGCTCAGGGAACCCGCGGCGTGGTAGGCGCTGAACTCGCCCAGCGAGTGGCCGGCAGCGGCCACGACGTCGATGTCGGCGGCCTTGAGGACGGCCCAGACGGCGGCGCTGTGGGTGAGCAGTGCGGGCTGCGCGTTCACCGTCAGCGTCAGCTCGTCGGCCGGGCCCTCCCACATCAGCGTGGAAAGGGCGAATCCCAGCGCCTCGTCGGCCTCCTGGAAGACGGCGCGCGCCTCGGGAAAGCGCTCCGCCAGGTCCTTGCCCATCCCCACCACCTGCGAGCCCTGCCCCGGAAAGAGCAGGGCGATGCGTTCGCCCCCCATCACAGCCGCACCACGTTGGAGGCCCACGTGAACCCGGCGCCGAAGGCCACCATCAGCACCAGCGATCCCGGCCCGGCGAGTCCCTTTTCCACCGCCTCGTCCAGCGCCACCGGAATGGACGCGGACGACATGTTGCCGTAGCGGTCGACGTTCACGTACACGCGGTCCATCGGCATCTTGGCGTACTTGGCGGTGCTTTCGATGATGCGCACGTTGGCCTGGTGGGGCACCATCAGGTCGATCTGGTCCGACGTGACGCCCGCGCGCACCAGGGCCGTCTCGGCCGCCTCGCACATGGCGCGCACGGCGGACTTGAACACCTCGGGGCCCGCCATCTTCACGTAGTGCGACCGGTCGTCGAGCACCGACAGGTCCAGCGGAATGCGCGCGCCGCCGCCGGGCCGCCACAGCAGCTCGGCCAGGGTGCCGTCGCTCTTCATGTACGTCGAGAGGATGCCGCGCCCGTCCGTGGCCCGCTGCACCACCGCCGCCCCGGCGCCGTCGCCGAAGAGCACGCAGGTGGTGCGGTCCGTCCAGTCGACGATGGACGACATCTTTTCCGTCGCGCAGACCAGGATCGTCTCCGCCTGCCCCGAGGCGATGTGCGCCTCGGCCATCGACAGCCCGTACAGGAAGCCCGAGCACGCCGTCGCGAAGTCGTACGCGGCGGCGTTGCGGGCGCCCAGCAGGGCCTGCACGTCGCACGCGGTGCTGGGCAGAAGGCGGTCGGGCGTGGCGGTGGACAGCAGGATCATGTCCAGGTCCAGCGGGCCGACGCCGGCGCGCTCCATGGCCACGCGCGCCGCGGCGGCGGCCATGTCGGCGGCGCCCGTCTCCTTGCTGGCGATGCGGCGCTCGCGGATGCCCGTGCGGCTGGTGATCCACTCGTCGTTGGTCTCGACGATGGTCGCCATTTCGGCGTTGGTCACCACCCGCTCCGGGTTGAAGCGGCCGGTGGAGACCAGGCGCGCGCGGGGAGCGATGGGGCTGGGCTGGATCATGGCTGCGCTTCCTCGGCCGGCGCCTGCGAAAGGCGGGCGGCCATGTGCTCCACCATGCGGCGGTTCACCGACTGCGCGGCGACGCCGATGGCGTTGCGGATGGCGTGGGGCGGCGAGCCCCCGTGGCAGATGATGACGACGCCGTTGACGCCCAGCAGCGGGGCGCCCCCGATGCCGGTGTAGTCCAGGCTGCGGAACACGCGGTCGAAGTCCATCTGCACCCCCTGCTCGGCGAACTCGCGCCGCAGCATGGAGGTGATGAGCCCGGCGACCGACTCGTAGAACTTGAGGAGGACGTTGCCCACGAAGCC
>NZ_DATBNB010000137.1 GCF_036554565.1 Longimicrobium sp.
GCCCGAGCTGGTGATTCCCCCCGAGGAGCCGGTGCGGTGGCCCATGCGTCCCGGCGAGGTGCCCGGGCTGGCGGAGCTGGGGCGGATGCTGTCGGACCGCGTGGACGAGGTGGTGCGGCGGTGGGCCGACCGACTGGCCCGGGACCCCGTGATTCCCGATGCCGGCGGACTGGACCGCGCCCAGCTGGAGGACCACGTCGCCACGACGCTGGTGGAGTTGGGAAAGGAGCTGGTGACGCTGGACGAGGGCGGCGGCGAGCCGGCGCTGCTGCGCGACGGAACCGACATCCAGCACCTGATCGCCACGCGGCACGGCGAGCAGCGCGCCCGGTTGGGATGGACGCCGGTCCAGCTTCGGCGCGAGTACGACCTGCTGCGTGAGGAGGTGGCGACGCTGCTGGCCACCGTTCCCGCCTCCGCCGACGCCGACCGAAGGACCGCGCACGCCATCCTGCAGCGCCTGCTCTACCGCGCGGAAGAGCTGAGCACCATCGAGCTGAGCCGCTCCACGTAACCCCCTCCCCCGGCCCCTCCCCCGCAAACAGCGCGGGAGAGGGGAGAACTTCGATTGCGGTTCGACTGGCTGCCGGTGCATGCCTTGGGAGCGCCCTCCCCCGGCCCCGTCCCCCGCTGCGCAGGGGAGGGGGAGACCTGAACTGCGCTTCGGGTGATTGACACCCCCCCGGCGCGACCTGGTCGTCCGCTCGGAGCAGTTCGCCCGCACCCTCGCCGAGGTGGCGGAGCATAGAGCGTTTACGCCGCGGGAGCTCGTCGGGGGGATAGAGGGGAGCCCACCCGGAACGCGGTCAGAATGCGACCGAAACCCCCACCTGGGTCGTGCGGTCCGCCCCGGGAAGCACCAGCAGACTTGTGCGCACGGAAGCTTCACTCTGTCGCTCCGGCGCGCCGATCAGGGCGCCCGTCACCAGGCCCACCGCTCCCCCTGCCGCCGACCCTACGACGAGCGCCAACGGCCAGTAGTCCTCGCCAGCCTCACCCCGATTCGCTACCCATGTCACGGCTGCGAACCCGCCGCCCCCGGCGAGGGCTCCAGCGGCCAAGCCCCAGAGTGCTCCGCGCTTGCGGTCGCGTGGCGCGGCATCTCCCTGGTACGGGGCGAAACCTTCAGCGTGCTCCAGTGGTGCCAGCAAAGCGCGGTACGCCCCCAGCGGCGCTGCCACACGGTGGCGCGGCAGAGATTCGATGTCCTGCGCACGCGCCGGTCCGGCCGAAAGCGTCTGTAGCAGCACCAGAAACAAAAAAACGTACCGCATGAGGTACTCTCCGGAAGTGTGCGGCTGTGGACACCCCAGGCACCGGAGGGGTGTCGCCGGTTGGCACCAGATGCGACCGCTCGGGCTCGTCCCCATGCCAGATTGCCTCCCCGGGCCGGGGAGCAAGGGGTGTACCCCTCTCCCACGCTGTTTGTGGGAGAGGGTGGACCGAGGGCCCCCACGGCATCCGAGGCCTCGGCTTTCGTGACCGCTGCCGCGCCCTGGCTGGTACGGTTCCGCGGCTAGATCCTTCGGCCCGCAACGGAGGTACTTCGGGCCGGTTTGGTGCGCCTGGGCCTCAGGATGACAGCGCGTGGGGGCGCCCTCAGCTCTTTAGGATGACAGCTCATTGGTGCCGGTGGAACGTCCCTTGCCCCCGGGGGCGCGGCCGGACGACGGGTCCGGATTGGCCTGAACGGGAGCGGAAGATGAGTGGCGTGTTCAAATCGATCGAGATGGTGGGTACGTCGTCCGAGAGCTTCGAGAATGCGACGCGCGCGGCGGTAAAGCGCGCGGGCGAGAGCATGCGGAACCTGGAGTGGCTGGAAGTCGTGGAGCAGCGCGGCTACATCAGCGGCGGCGACATCCGCGAATACCAGGTGAAGGTGAAGCTCTGGTTCAAGCTCGAAGGCAACGACGAGTAAACTTCCCATCGCTGGACGGCGGCGCGGCCGGCTCCCTGAGTGGGAAGCCGGCCGCGTTCGTCGTGGAGCCGGGTGGCCGCTCAGAACATCAGCGAGATCACGAACGCCGCCACGACGAGGGCCACGATCACGATCCCCCAGCCGGAAAGCCCCATCCGGGTGGACTTCACGTCACCGATGGTATCGCCGTGCGCGCGGTCCGATGCGTCGAGCTCCGGGTCGGTGGTCTGGAATCGGTTGGGATCGGGTCCGCTCGCCATCCATGCCTCTCGGTGCGGGTCAGGTATCTGG
>NZ_DATBNB010000138.1 GCF_036554565.1 Longimicrobium sp.
GTGCTGTGGTTCTCCGGGCTCGACACGTCGGAGTGGCGCGACACGCGTGCGGAGGAAAAAACCACCGACATCCTGGTGTACGACAAGATCCGCTGGGAACGCGACCGCCTGGTTCCGGAACTGCTGGACCCGGTGCTCGCCGCGATGGAGCGGCGCGGGCTGAGGGTGGAGGTGCTGCGCTACCGCTTTCACGACCACGCCGCCTACCACGCCGCGCTGGCCCGCTCGCGCGGAATGCTGTTCCTGTGTGAGCACGAAACGCAGGGGCTGGCCTACCAGGAGGCCATGGCCTCCAACGTTCCCATCCTGGCGTGGGACAACGGCTTCTGGCTGGACCCCAACCGCCCCCGGTGGGAGGAGCACCCCGTTCCGGCGTCGTCGGTGCCGTACTTTGCCCCGGAGTGCGGGGAGAAGTTCCGCGACATGGGCGACTTCGAGCCCGCGCTGGACCGCTTCGTGGCCGGCCTGGACGGCTACACCCCCCGGGACTACGTCAGCCGCGAGCTGTCGCTGGAGCGCTCGGCCGACCTGTACATGCGGCACTACCGCGCCGCGGCGGCGCGCGAGCCCGTGGCGGCCGGCGCCTGAGCCGTGGCCGCGACCGCGACGGCAGGCCCGCCGGCGACGCCGCACCAGGCGTTCCGCGGGATCCGCTACTTCGACACGCTGGACGGCCTTCGCGCGCTGGCCATTCTCTTCGTCATCGGGCACCACGCGCTGGGGCTGGAGAGCCGCGTTTTCGGCTATCCCATCCACTTCGCCCTGTTCTTCGCCATCAGCGGCTTTCTGATCACCACGCTGCTGCTGCGCGAGCGCGAAAAGTACGGCGACATCTCGCCGCGCCGCTTCTTCATCCGCCGGGCCATCCGCCTGTACCCGCTGTACTACGCCGTGCTGGCCATGTACGTGGTGCTGGTGTGGACGATGGAGTCCGGCACCGAGGCGGGCGCCGCGTTCTGGCGCAACCTGCCCGCGTACCTGACGTTCACCGCCAACTGGTTCGTTTCGCTGGATGCCAGCCGGGTGATCTTCTACTTCGCGTGGTCGCTGGCCGCGCAGGAGCAGTTCTACCTGGTGTGGCCCTGGATCATCAAGAAGTCGCGCAGGAAGTGGATGCCTGCGGCCTTCCTGGCCGTGGTGTTCGCGGTGGACCTGCTGCTGGAAAAGCTGATCGGCGCGGGTGTGCTGCGGATGGGCGGAACGGCGGCGCGCATCGTCACCAGCCCGTCGGCGCCCATCCTGGTGGGGTGTGCCCTTGCGTACGCGCTGCACTGGGCGCAGGGGTTCAACGCCGTCTACGCCGTTCTCGGGCAGCGCTGGAGCCTGCCGGCCGCGTTCGTGGCCATGTCCGCCGCGTACGCGCTGCACGTGCCCAATCCCTGGATGACGCTGCTGATCGCCGCCGTCGTGGGCGCGGGGTGCATCCGGCCCGACGCGGGGCTCAAGGGGGCGCTCAGCAACCGGGTGCTGGCGTACCTGGGCTCCATCTCCTACGGGCTGTACCTGATGCACATGCTGGCCATCAACGTCACCAGGCGCCTGCCGCTTTCCGGGTGGGGGATGTACCTGGTGGCGGTGGCGATCAGCGTCGTGGCGGCTTCGGTGAGCTACCGCTACTTCGAGACGCCGCTGCAGGCGTTCAAGGACCGCATCGCCGGCCGCCGCCCGGCGCCCGGCTGGCAGAACCCGGCGGGACCCGCCGTCGTCCCCGCCGCGCCGTCGGGGGACGGCACCGCCGCGGCGTAGCGTGGGAAAGCCGTTCACATTCCGCGACCGCCTCGTCAACTGGGCGTCGCGCCGGATGCCGGTGAAGTGGGCGCGGTCGCGGCTCACGGCGCCGGTGGCCAGCATCACCTTCGATGACTTTCCCAGGTCCGCGTGGACCGCGGGGGGACCCCTCGTGGAGCGCTT
Organism: Longimicrobium sp.; assembly: GCF_036554565.1. Classification (NCBI taxonomy): domain Bacteria; kingdom Pseudomonadati; phylum Gemmatimonadota; class Longimicrobiia; order Longimicrobiales; family Longimicrobiaceae; genus Longimicrobium; species Longimicrobium sp. The sequence continues at coordinate 1,912 of NZ_DATBNB010000138.1, forward strand.
CGGGGGACGGGCCACCTACTTCACGGCGGGCCGGTTCTGCGGCATCCGCGAAGAGGGGATCGACTACTACGATGCCGACGACCTGCGGGCCCTGCACGCCGCCGGGCACGAGGTGGGTTCGCACACGTACTTTCACCGGTACGTTCCCGAGGTGCGCTCGAGCGAGCTGCTGGCCGACGCCCAGCGGAACGCCGACTTCGTCCACGGCATCCTGGGCGACGTGGAAATGACGAGCTTCGCCTTTCCCTACGGCGACGTTTCGCCGCGCACCAAGCTGCTCTTTTCGCGGCTGTACCCCTGCTGCCGGGGCATCCGTCCGGGGATCAACGCGGGGTTCCTGGACCTGGGGCAGCTCTGGGCGGTGTCGCTGGAGGTGCGCCACTGGTCGGCGGAGCGGATCGAGCAGCAGGTGGCGGAGGCAAAGGCCTGCAACGGGTGGATCGTCTTCTTCACCCACGATGTTTCCGACTCGCCCGCGCCGTACGGCTCCACGCCGGCCATCCTGGAGCATGCGCTGCGGACGGTGGCCGCCGCCGGGATCGAGGTGCTGCCCGTCCGCGACGCGATCCGCCGGGCGACCGCGTAGTCATCCATCGACGAAGGGCATCACGCAGAGACGCGGAGACGCAGAGAGAGTTCTTCTCGCCGCGCCTCCGCGTTTTTTGCGTGATCGCATCTCCTAGCCGGACTGCCGGCGGTCGCGCAGCCAGCGCTTCAGCTGCTTGGCGTGATCCAGCAGCCCCGTGCTCTGCAGTGCCGCCCGGGCCACGCCCTTCGCCGCCTTGCGGGCCCGCACCTTCAGCGGGGGCGTGCCCACGGGGCCGGCGATCCTCACGTGGGTGGCGTACAGGTACTTGTACTCCTCGTCGCCGATCAGAAAGTCGAACTCGGTGTCGCCCCGGCGGAAGCTGTCCTCCATCATCGCGTGCTGAAGAAGCCTGCCTGGGGAGTACTTCTGCAACTCCACGTCGTACGCTGGGATCCACGAGGCGAAGCGCCCCTCGTGCAGCACGCCGAAATGCACGGCGGCCAGCCGCTCGCCCGCGTACAGCGACGAAATCGTGAGGAGTCCCGTGTCGCGCAGCCGCTCGAACAGCTCCACGTTCCGCCGGTCCGCGAACCCGTCTCCCACGCCGGTGGCGCGGTACTGCCGCGACTTCCACTGCAGGCAGCGCTGGAAGGCGGCGGGATCGGGGTCGTCCGCGACGTAGCGGATGGGGCCGACCTCCGCCTCCAGCTTTCTTCCCTTGCGGCGCGTATCCGTTTGCTGGGGGAGGCGCGCGGCGGCCTCTTCCCACGACGGCGTGCCCCGCCAGTCCAGGTAGGGGCAGGGCTCGCACTCCGGGGGCGCGCCGGCGCCCTTCCACTCGGCCAGGGTGACGGTGCCCCGCAGCGCGACGGGAATCCACGCCACGGGGCGGACTCCCGTGGGAGGGTCCGCGGCGGCCGGCTCCAGGAAGTCCACGAAGGGAGCCCCCGTCACGGGTGTGCCGTCCACCGACAGCACCCGGAACACCTGCCCGGCCACGGAAACCAGCGCCGGCTCGCATCGCCGCCCGCTGAACCGCGCGGCCGCCAGGGCGTGCAGGAAGGGATCGGACGAAAAGAAGTTCATCCCCCGCGCCCGCGCATCCGCTGGCGGAGCACCAGCGCCACGAACCGTGTGTTGGTGATGGCGTAGCGCTTCCACAGGCGGCGCGGCTCCACCGCCAGCCGGAAGAGCCATTCCAGCCCCGCGCCGCGCATCCACCGCGGGGCCCGCGGCACCTGCCCGGAGACCAGGTCGAACGCGGCGCCCACGCCCAGTCCGACGGGAACGCCGAGGGCGGCCAGGTTCTCCTGCAGCCACATCTCCTGCTTGGGCGCGCCAAGCGCCACGAACAGCACGTGCGGCGCCGCCGCGCGGACCGCGCGGGCGATGCGCTCGCGTTCCGCCGGGTCGCGCTCGAAGCCGTAGGGCGGGCAGTACGTCCCGGCGATCTCCAGTCCCGGATACAGCCCGCGCATCACCCGCGCGGCGCCGTCCGCCGCGCCCGGGCGCCCGCCCAGGAGAAAGATGCGGATGCCGGTTCCCGCCGCGGCCGCGCACACGTCCTCGAACAGGTCTACCCCGGCCACCCGCTCCGGCAGCGGCACGCCCAGCAGCCGCGACGCCCACACCAGCGACACGCCGTCGGGCACGGAAAGCGCCGCGCCGGCGTAGGCGCCGCGAAAGCGCTCCGAGTCGCGCAGGAGCGCCACGTGGTGCGCGTTGGGGGTAACGACGTAGCCCGGCGGCTCGCCGGCCAGGGCGCGCTGCACCACCCACGCGGCGGCGTCCTGGCGGGTGAGCACGTCCACCGGCACCCCCGCGATGGTCACGCGGGGCGCGGGGAACGCGGGAGGCGTGCCCTTTCGCTCTCCGGCCGGGGCCGCCTCTCGCACCGTCAGATGGAGCTGTCGGTGGTGGAGCGCAGGCCGATCTTGTCGAACCCGGTCTGCTTCAGCTGGAAGGTGCGCCACAGCCGGCGGAAGACGGGGCGCGGCGCCAGCAGGCACGCCGTCCAGAAGGCGGAAAAGATCAGCTTCTCTCGCGGGCCGAACGCCGCGTCGGACCAGGTGGCGCGCGCCAGCCGCGCGTAGGTGCCCACCTGCTGCCCCGGCCCGCCCTGGAACTTCTGCAGCGCGAACACGTGCCGGAGGAAGAAGGAGTTGCGGTCCGCCGCGGCGCCCAGCCCGAAGTGCTCGGCGATCACCGTCTGCAGCTCCACCCAGCGCTTCACCCCGTCCGCCGACAGCATGGTGCGGATGTGGTTGCCGTCGGGGTGCATGCGGTACTCGGCCAGGGGCTCGTGTACGGCGCGCACCGGGGCCAGCAGCGACGCGCCCATCGTCAGGTACGCGTCGGCCGCGGTGCGGAACCCCTTCGTCGGCATCGGTACGAGCTGGGCGAACACGTCCGCGCGGATCGCGACCGCGGAGGTCGCGGGGGCGACATGACGCGTCGTCCGGCGGATCTGCTCGCGGAGGTCGCCTTCCGACAGGGCGGCGCGCTGGGGGCGGACGTCTCCCGTGCGCCGGTTGCGGTCGTCGATCACGTACATGGGATGCACGACCATCCCGGCGGCGGGATCGGCGGCGACGGCGGCGGCGACGCGCTCCAGCTTTTCGGGGAGCCAGCGGTCATCCGAGTCCAGCAGCGCGATCCACCGCCCGGTGCACAGGCCGAAGCCGTGCTCCATGGCGGCCGACTGCCCCCCGTTGGGCATGGGGGCCAGCACCATCCGCACCTCCGGCCGCGTGGCGCGAAGGCGGTCCATCCACCCCTGCACGCGGTCTCCCGTGCCGTCTGTTGACCCGTCGTCCACCACCACCAGTTCCCAGTCGGTGAAGCTCTGCGCCGCGACGGTATCGAGGGTGTCTTCCACCCACTCCGCCTGGTTGTACGCGGCGACGAGCACCGAAAAGAGCGGGCGCCCGCCGCCGTCCATTGTCCCTGCCGTCTCGCTCATCGTCCGGCCGCCGTGGGCCCCGGTTCCGGCACGGAGATCCACCCCCGGCGGCGCGGCGCGGGGGGACGGGCCAGGAGCGGCGAGCAGACCGCGGCCACGTACAGCGCCCAGCTGGTGTTGTTCTTTTCCAGCAGCACCGACTCGCTGAAGTTGTACAGCAGGGTAAAGGTAAGGATGAGCAGCGGCCAGAGCGCGTCGGCCGTGAGGGTGCGCCGTACGCCGGCCACCGCCTGGCGGAAGGCGGCCAGGTAGCCGGCCAGGAACACGAGGAGGCCCACCAGCCCCAGCTGCAGCGCCACTTCCAGGTACCCGTTGTGGGCGCTGGGCGTCAGCCAGCCGATCTCCTTGAGCGGCGCCGCGGACGGGCCCTTCTCTCCCAGCCAGAAGGCGTTGTAGCCGTAGCCGAACCAGGGCCGTTCCTGGATGGTGCGCGCCAGCACCTCCCACATGGGAATGCGGCCCGTGAGCGAGGGGTCCTTGCCCATCGCCAGCAGCAGCGACTCCCAGTTGCTGGCCACCACCGCCACCACGCTGCCCCCCACCACGACGGCGCTCACGAAGACGATCACGGCCAGGTCCATCCGCAGGCGCAGCATCCGGAAGAGCGCGGCCGAGGCGAACAGCACCAGCATGATGCTCAGCGCCGTCTTGGAGGTGGACATCAGCACCAGGAACACGCACAGCCCCAGCCCGGCCGTGCCGATCCACCGCCGCTCGCGGGACAGGTCCGCGCGGAGGAGAAGGAAGGTGACGGAGCCGATCACCATGGCCTTTCCCAGCACGTTCTTGTGGGTGAACACGCCCTGCCACGCGCCCGGATGGATGCCGTGGTCCACGCCGTACTGCGAAAGGCCCACGGCGAAAAGGAGCGAGAGCACGGCCATCACGCCGAACGCGGATGCGACGACGCGCAGCAGCTCGCGCGGGGTGAACCGGGCGGCGAGGAAGACGCCCAGGGCCGTGGTGCCCACGAAGGCGATCGCGCGGCGAAGCGTAAGGCCCGGCGCGGCGGACCACTCGGTAGACGCCAGCGCCAGCGCCATCAGCACCAGGAGGGTGGCTCGCCGGCTGACGGCCTGCAGCGAGGCGCGCCACCGCACGGCCACCATCCCCACGCTGATGGCGTGGACCACGCCGAACATGGTGCGCATCACCACGTTGCCCTCGTACGCCTCGGCGTTGCCCACGCTGCCGCCCTGCATCAGCAGCAGGACCACGGCGTGCGACATCAGGCAGATCGCGACGATGGAGAACGCCACCTCCAGCCCCCGGTACCCGGCGGCGAGCGCGTCCTCGAGCACGGCGTGGCGGGGCGCGCGGGGCCGTGCGGCCGCGGGGCGGGGAAGGGTGGCGGCGCCCGGGTGCGCCAGCAGTTCAGTCGCCATGGATCGTCCGGTATTCCTGGAATCGCAGCCGCGTCAGCCCGGTGAGGTTCCCCGCGCCGAAGGCGATGTACCACAGCGAGCGCACCACGCCGCTGCGGCCCTTCACCAGCCCGGCCGGGAGCGTCGCCACCCCGATGCCGATGCGGGCCAGCCCCTTGGCCACGCGCAGGGCCGCGGCCCGGGGCGAGGGATGGATTTCCCGCTCGCAGGCGCTCCACGTGTTGGCCGTGCGGTACACGCGCTGCAGGATCCACCGGGCGCGGGTGCGCGTGGCCGGGGTCCACTCGTGCGCCACCGCCTCGTCGGCCCACACCATCACGGCGCCGGCGCTGGCCAGCCGCAGGAACAGGTGCGTGTCCTCGCCCCCGGTCAGCGTGAAGCGCGGGTCGAAGGGCTCGGGCATGTCCCGGAGCACGGCCATGCGGATCAGCACGTTGCCGGCGCCGGGGTCGCGCTTGTGGGCGCCCGTGGGGAGCCGCGGCGCCTCGAAGAAGCCGCCGCGCTTCACCCATTCGGGCACCTCGCCCTCGAACATCGGCAGCACGGGGCCGGC
>NZ_DATBNB010000139.1 GCF_036554565.1 Longimicrobium sp.
GGCCGGCGACCGCATCAAGGAGATCGATGCCCGGCTGCGCGAGGTGGAAGGCGCCGTCGAGCACGAGTTGCTGCGCATTCCCAACCTGGTGGACCCGTCCGTTCCCGAGGGCGGCGAAGAGGCCAACCAGGTCGTCCGCACCTGGGGGGAGCCGCGCGCGTTCGGCTTCGCCCCGCGCCCGCACTGGGAGATCGGCGCCGAGCTGGGCTTGATGGACCTGGCGGGCGGCGCCAAGGTGGCGGGGAGCGGCTTTCCCGCGTACCGGGGGATGGGCGCCCGGCTGCAGCGCGCGCTGATCAACTTCTTCCTCGACCTGCACACCCGCGAGCACGGCTACACCGAGGTGGAGCCGCCCTTCCTGGTGACGCGCGAGTCCATGCAGGGCACGGGGCAGTATCCCAAGTTCGTGGAAGACGGCGACGCCTACGAGCTGCCGGAAGACGGGCTGTACCTGGTGCCCACCAGCGAGGTGCCGCTGGTGAACCTGCTGCGCGACGAGCTGCTGGACGCCGGCCGCCTGCCCACGCGCTTCACGGCCTACTCGCCCTGCTTCCGGCGTGAGGCGGGGTCGGCGGGCAAGGACACGCGCGGGCTGCTGCGGCTTCACCAGTTCGACAAGGTGGAGCTGGTGCGCTTCGAGCGGCCGGAGCGCTCGTGGGAGGCGCTGGAGGAGATGACGGGGCACGCCGAGCGGGTGCTTCAGCTGCTGGGCCTTCCCTACCGCGTGCTGCTGCTGGCCGGCGGCGACACGGGCTTCGGCTCGGCCAAGACGTACGACCTGGAGGTGTGGGCGCCGGGTGTAGACCGCTGGCTGGAAGTGTCGAGCGCTAGCAACATGACGGACTTTCAGGCGCGCCGTGCCAGCATCCGCTACCGCCCCGAGCCGGGCGCCCGCCCCGAGTTCGTCCACACGCTGAACGCGTCGGGGCTGGCGCTGCCGCGCACGGTGATCGCCCTGCTGGAAAACGGACAGCAGGAAGACGGGTCGGTCACCATTCCCGAGCCGCTGCGCCCGTACCTGGGGACGGACCGGCTGGTTCGCCCCTGACCGTGGCCGGGCGCGCCCCGCCGGGCGCGCCGGACCCCATCCACCGCTCCTTCATGCGGACCCCCGCCCCGCGGCGCCGCGGATGAACCGGCGCCACTGGCCCACCGCGCTCGCGGTGCTGGCCGCGGCCATCCTGGCCTGGTACCTGGTGTACAGCCAGGCGCTCGTGCGCGAGATGCGCAAGGACGCCCAGGTGCACTCGCGCATGGTGGTGCGGGTGTTCCACGGCCTGACGGACCCGCAGGCCGAGCCGGTGGGCACCCTGCTGGCCCTGTCGGGAGAGATCCAGCGGCTGCGCGTGCCCATCGTGTACGCCGACCAGGACGGCGTTCCCGCGTACTGGGTGAACCTTCCCTTCGAGGCCGTCCCGGGCGACACCGCGGACATGATCCGCGTGATGAACTACTCCGCGCGGCTGGCCTCGCGCAACCCGCCGCTGACGGAGAAGGGGCTGGGCACCATCTACTTCGGCGACCCGCCCACGGTGGAGCGGCTGCGGTGGATTCCCCTGCTGCAGGTGGGCGCGCTGGTGGGGCTCCTGGGCGCACTGGCCTCCCTGATCCGCCACAACCAGCGCACCGAGCGCGAGCGCATCTGGGCGGCGATGGCGCGCGAGTCGGCGCACCAGATGGCCACGCCGCTGTCGTCGCTGGCGGGGTGGGTGGAGATCCTTCGCCTGCCGGACGAGGAGCGCGAGCCCATGGCCACCCTTCCCGCCGTGGCGGGCGAGATGGAAGCCGACCTGGACCGGCTGGAGAAGGTGGCGCGCCGCTTCGAGTGGATCGGGCGGCCGGTGCAGAAGGACCCGGTAGACGTGCGCACGCTGCTGCGGGTGCTGGAGCGCTACATCCGCGTGCGGCTGCCGCAGCTGGGCCGCGGGGTAGACCTGGAGGTGGACGTGCCCGAGGGGACGCCGCCGGTACTGGGCAACGCCATCCTGCTGGAGTGGGCGCTGGAAAACCTGGTGAAGAACGCGCTCGACGCCCTGGCGGGCTCCGGCGGGCGCATCTGCATCGAGGCGCAGGCCCACGGCGAGCGGCGGGTGGAGATCCGGGTGATCGACAACGGGCCCGGCGTGTCGCCGGCGGTCCGCAGCACGCTCTTCGATCCGGGCGTATCGACCAAGAAGGGGGGCTGGGGCGTGGGCCTTTCGCTGGCCCGCCGGATCGTGGAAGACGTGCACCACGGCCGCCTGCGGCTGGAGCCGTCGGACCGGGGCGCGCGCTTCGTGATGATCCTGCCGTCGATCCGCGAAAAGGACGTGGCCGACGACCAGGCGATGCCCAGACGCTTCGCGCGGAAGGCCGCGTCCTGAGCCGCGCGACCCCGGCTGTGCTGGGGCGGATGAATCCGCGGCAACGACGGCCCGAAGTCCGCCTTCGCGGACTGCACTTTCGGATACCCATCCGCGCAGCCAGTACCATCGCATGCGGAGGCCGCGGGACCGGGCTTCCGCACTTAGTTTCTGTTCCCGTTGTGACCGTCGTTACCGTTCTGACCGCAGTCATCGAATGACGTTTGACCTCTCGCACCTGAACCCCGAGCAGCGCGAGGCGGCCTCCCATTTCGAGGGGCCGCTGCTCGTGCTGGCCGGCGCCGGATCGGGAAAGACCCGCGTGCTCACCACCCGCATCGCCTGGCTGGTGGAGGAGATGGGCGTGGACCCGGCCAGCATCCTGGCGCTGACCTTCACCAACAAGGCCGCGGGAGAGATGCGCGAGCGGGTGAGGACCAGCCTGGGCAAGGACCTCGCGGGAATGTGGATCGGCACCTTCCACTCCGTGGGCGTGCGCATCCTGCGGCGCGACGGCACCCGGCTGGGGTGGAGCCCCGGCTTCACCGTCTACGACGCCGACGATGCCGACGGGCTGGTAAAGCGCATCCTTCGCGACCAGCTGCAGGTAGACATCAAGAAGTTCTCGCCGCGCGCGGTGCACGGGGCCATCTCCGCCGCCAAGAACGAGCTGGTGTATCCCGAAGCGTACGCGCAGACCGCCAACGACCCGTTCGAGCGCGTGGTGGCGGACGTATTTCCGCGCTACCAGAAGGCGCTCAAGGACGCCAACGCCTTCGACTTCGACGACCTGCTGGTGAAGCCGGTGGAATTGTTCCGGCAGAGCGCGCCCGTGCTGGAGCGCTACCAGCGGCGCTTTCCCTTCATCCTGGTCGACGAGTACCAGGACACCAACCGCGCCCAGTACGTGTTCCTGCGCCTGCTGGCGGGGGAGCAGCACAACCTGTTCGTGGTGGGCGACGACGACCAGTCCATCTACGGCTGGCGCGGCGCCGACATCCGCAACATCCTGGACTTCGAGAAGGACTTTCCCGCCGCGCGCATGGTAAGGCTGGAGCAGAACTACCGCTCCACCAGCACCATCCTGGACGCCGCCAACCGCGTCATCTCGCAGAACGTGCGGCGCAAGGGCAAGACGCTGCGCACCGACGCCGGCGCGGGCGAGCGCATCACCCTGGTCGAGTGCGCCGACGAGGCCGACGAGGCGCGCTGGGTGGCGGAAGAGATCCGCGTGCGGATGGCGGACAATCCGTCGCTGGCGCTGAAGAACTTCGTCGTCCTCTACCGCACCAACGCACAGTCGCGCGCCATGGAAGAGGGGCTGCGCCGCGAGGGGATGGCGTACCGGGTGATCGGGGGAACCCGCTTCTACGAGCGCCGTGAGGTGAAGGATGCGCTGGCCTACCTGCGCCTGGTCGCCAATCCGGCGGCGGACGAGGCTTTTCTGCGCGTCGTCAACGTCCCCAGGCGGGGGATCGGTGACGCATCGGTGGGGCGGCTGGCGGAGCATGCGACAGCGCGGGGGCTGCCCCTGCTGCGCGCAGCCGAGGAGGCGGCGTCGGTGGATGGGATTCGCGGCGTGGCGGCCCGGGCGCTGCCGGAGATGGCCGCGCTGATCCGCAAGTACGCCGCGCTGGCCGGGCGCGAGGGCATTGGGCTCGACGGGCTATTGCGGGAGCTGGTGATCGAGGCGGGGCTGGTGGAGGCACTCAAGGCGGAGGGTCCCGAGGGCAAGGACCGCCTGGAGAACCTGGACGAGCTGATCGCGGGCGCGGCCGACGTGCAGCGGCGGCTGGAGGACGAGGATCCCGAGCTGATGATGGAACTGGAGGAGGCGGGTGAAACCTCGCCGCGTGCCATCGACCTGTTCCTGGGCCACGTGGCATTGGTGGCCGACGTGGACCAGCACGACCCGCACGCCGACGCGGTGTCGATGATGACGCTTCACAACGCCAAGGGGCTGGAGTTTCCCCTGGTCTTCATCACCGGGCTGGAGGACGGCTTGTTCCCCCTGGTGCGCGCCATGGACGAGCCCGCGGACATGGAAGAGGAGCGGCGGCTGTTCTACGTCGGCGTCACGCGGGCAGAACGCAAGCTGTACCTGTCGCACGCGCGGCGCCGCCGGCGGGGGGCCACGTACATGGACTGCGTGGCGTCGCAGTTCCTGGAGTCGGTGCCCAAGGAACTGACCGAGACGCGCCGCACGCCGCGCATTCTGGAGCGCACGTCCAGCTATCCGCAGCCGTGGAAGCAGTTCGGCGACTTCGGGCGGTCTGCCACCCGGCGCGAGCGGCTGTACGGCTCCGCCCCCGCCGCGCCCGCCTACGACGGCGACCCCAGCTACCAGGTGGACTACTCGGATTCGCAGGACTCGCCCTCGCTGCGCAAGGGCTCGCGCGTGCGGCACCCCACGTTCGGCGTGGGGACCGTGATGGAACTGTCGGGCTACGCCGAGAACGTGAAGGCGACCATCGAGTTCGACGACGTGGGCCGCAAGAGCATCCTGCTCAAGTACGCCAACCTGCAGCCCGAGTGGGAGTAGGCCGCGTCGCTCTCAGCGAAGGGCGTCGAGCACGGCCTCGGGGTGCTTGGCCACCACGCGCAGCAGGGCGCGGGCGGGGCCCTCGGGGCGGCGGCGGCCCTGCTCCCAGTTCCGCAGCGTGCCCACGGGCACGTCCATCAGCGCCGCGAACTTGGGCTGCGAAAGCTTCAGGCGCTGCCGGAGCTCCTTTACGTCCACCTCGTCGTAGGTGAAGGTGCGCGAGGGCGGCGCGTCACCGCGCATGATGGCGCCGCCTTGGCGCACGCTTTCCAGGAGCTCGTCGAACAGTTCGTCACGCATGGGCATGGCTGGCCTCCCTTTGGGTTGAAGCTCATCCGTACTCGGCCTCGACGACCGCCCGCAGCGCCCGGCGCTGCGCCTCGGTGAGGTCGTCCTGCTGGTTCTTGGGATACACGTACAGCATCAGCAGCCGGTCGCGCGCCACGGCGAAGTAGTAGATCACGCGCACCCCGCCGCGCTTTCCCCGGCCGCTCCCCGCCCACCGCACCTTGCGGATGCCCCCCGTGCGCGGGATGACCGGCCCGACCGTGGGATCGTCGAGCAGCACGATCTGAAGGTCGCGGTACGACTCGGGGGAAAGCAGTTCCTCCACGTGCCGCGTGAACAGCGGCGTCTCGACGATTTCCATGGGACGAGAGACTCGGGGTGACCTCCCGCCCGGCACCTATCATACACCAGTGACGCATCTGTGTCAATGGTGTACCCGGCGCCCTCCGAACGCGTGGGGGAGAGCCCGAAATTTACGGTTCTCACCCCCGCCGCTCCTACCCATATCTTTCGCCACCGGCCGGCAAAGTCGCACGCTGCACGGCGTCCGAGGGGCCGCACTACGACTGAAAATCTGGTGGATGATCGGCGCTCGGCCGCGGCGTCGTGGCTCCCGAACCGACACGGAGCGAACGGTCTGCCCGGCTCGCGCGCCCGGCGTGGTTGAACCGTCTGGCGCGTGCGGGTTATATTGCCGGCATGTCCACCAGTGCCATCGACCTGCTCAAGAGCGGCACCGTGCCGCTGTACCTGGCCCCACAGGCGGGAGTCAGCGAATCGCCCTTCCGCCGGCTGTGCCGGTCGTACGGGGCCGACGTCGTGGTGTCGGAGTTCGTCTCGGCCGAGGGCATCCGGCGCCACGACCGCCGCACGCACTCGTACCTGCGCTTTCACGACGACGAGCGGCCCATCGGCATCCAGATCTTCGGCGCGGAGCCGGAGGCCATGGCGCAGGCCGCGCGGCTGGTGGAAGAGGTGTACGAGCCCGACTTCCTGGACATCAACTTCGGGTGCCCGGTCAAGAAGGTGGTCAATCGCAACGGCGGCTCGGGATGCCTGCGCGATCTGGACCTCGTTCGCGACATCATCCGTGCGGTGAAGGCGGCCATCTCCATCCCGACGACGGTCAAGATCCGCAGCGGCTTCACCGAGCAGACGCGAAACCCGGTGGAGATCGCCCTGCGCTGCCAGGACGCCGGCGCCGAGGTGCTGACACTCCATGCCCGCACCCGCACGCAGATGTACAGCGGAACGGCGAACTGGGACGAGATCGCCGCAGTCAAGCAGGCGCTCGACATCCCGGTGATCGGCAACGGCGACGTGTTCACGGGCGAGGCGGCGGCGCGGATGCGCGAGCACACCCGCTGCGACGGCATCATGATCGCCCGCGGCTCGCACGGGGCGCCGTGGCTGTTCGCGCAGGCCCGTGCGGCGCTGGAGGGTCGGCCTGTGCCCGCCGATCCCGAGGCGGCGGAGCGGTTCCGCATCGTCATCGAACACGCGCGGTTGGCCATCGCCTGGGAGGCGGACGAGGAAAAGGCGATGATCGAGTTCCGCAAGCACCTGGGCTGGTACACGAAGGGGCTGCCCAACGGGCGATACCTGAGGCAGGAACTGTTCGAGGTGCGGCGGCTGGACGAGGCCGAGCGGCTGCTGGAAGGGTACCTGGCGCAGGTGGAGCAGGGGGCGGCGGCGTGACCCCCGAGTCCCTGCGCGCGCTGCTGGGTGAAGTGGCCAGCGGCGCGTCGTCCATCGCCGACGCCGAGCGGCGGCTGGCCTGGGCGCCGGTGGAAGACCTGGATTTCGCGCGGGTGGACCACCACCGCGCCCTGCGCCATGGCTTTCCCGAAGTCGTGTTCGGGCAGGGGAAGACGCCGGACCAGGTGGTGGCGCTCGCCGTCCGCATCGCGGAGCGCGGCGAGGGGTTCCTGGCCACGCGCCTGGCACCCGAGGCTCGCGAGCCGCTGCGGTCCGCGCTTCCCGCCATCGAGCTGAACGAGCTGGGACGGACGGCGTACATGGCTCCCGCGCAGCCGGTGGAGCGGCGGACGCGCGGGACGGTGCTGGTCGTCACCGCCGGCACCAGCGACCTCCCCGTCGCCGAGGAGGCGGCGGTGACGGCGCGCGCGTATGGCAACCCGGTGGAGCGGCTGACCGACGTGGGCGTAGCCGGCATCCACCGTATCCTCAGTGCGCGCGACACTCTGTCGTCCGCCGCCGTGGTCATCGTGATCGCCGGGATGGAGGGCGCGCTTCCCTCCGTCGTGGGCGGGCTGGTTTCCGTCCCCGTGATCGCCGTACCGACGAGCGTGGGGTACGGCGCCTCGTTCGGCGGCCTTTCGGCGTTGCTGGGGATGCTGAACTCCTGCGCGTCGGGCGTTACCGTGGTGAACATCGACAACGGGTTCGGCGCGGCGGCCGCCGCGTCGCGCATCAACCTGCTTCCGCCCGCCTGACGATTTCCACGTCCACCCGCGTTCCCCATCCGCTTCCGCTCGCCGTCTCGGCGCTGGCGTACGCCGCGGCGCTCGGCCTCGCGGCGCGGCTGCCGTGGTGGGGAGACGCGCTGGCGGTCGTTCTCCTTCTTGCCCTCGCCGTGTGGTCGTTCCGCGTCCGCGGCAAGGACGCCGGTGCCGCCGCGGCGCTCTGGCCCCCCGTTCACCTGCTGATCGCCGCTACCGGCCACCTGGCCTCGCCCCTGGCGCCGCTCGCGGCGGGATGGGTGGTGCTGTTCGGCCGGCGCGCGCCGAAGTGGGCGGCGCCAGGGGCGGCCGTCGTGGCGGCGCTGGGGATCGGGGCGGACTGGGTGGATGGGACGGCACCGGGGTGGATGTCGGCGGCGAGATGGGTGCTGCTGATGGCGCTCGCCGCTGGACTGACGGCCTGGGTAGCGCACGGGCCGGCGGCGAAGCGGATGGGGAGCGCCGTGGTCCCGGAGCCGGAGGCGGCCCCCCGGCGCGACGGCGAGGCGACCGACGCGGAGGCGGTGGAGAACGCGCTGGCGGTGATCCTCCGCGCCACGGATGCGCACGAAGCGGCGCTGTGGCGGGCCGATGGAGTGGATGACCAGCGCTCCGCGGCGCTGCTCGTGCGCGCCGCCGCGCCTGAGGTGCCCGCGGCCGAGTCGCCCGTGGCGCTGGCCGGGCACCCGTTTGCGTGGGCCATCGATGAGCGGCTTCCCCAGCGTATCCAGCGCGGCAAGCGCGACCTGCCCTCCCCTTGGGCTGCGGAGATGCTGCTGCTGCCGGTGGAGGTGGAGTCGCGGGTGATGGTCCTGGCCCTCGCCTACCCCGGCCAGGTGCCGCCCGGGGCCGAGGCCGCCGCGGTGCGCGGAGGCCAGCACCTGGGCACGCTGCTGGGGCTGCTGAAGTCGCGCGCCGCCGTCCGCCGGGCGGATGCGGGGATGCGGGCGATGGCGGATGCCGTGCGCACCCTTCCCGGCGAGTTGGAGCTGGACAAGTTCGCGGCCCAGCTCGCCGCCGCCGTGCGCCAGGGGACCGGGGCCGCGGGCGCGGCCGTCGCGCTGGTGACGGACGACGCGGGACGCGGCAAGGTGCTCCACGCCTCCGGCGAGCCCATGCCCATGGGCGCCGAGGCGTTCGGCGAGGGCGAGTCGCGGCTGTCGCTGGCGGTGAAGCACGGCGTGGACCTGAACTACGCGGACCTGCGCCGCGAGCGCGAACGGCTGCCGCTGCTGGCGCCGGGGGAGAAATGGGAGCAGGCGCCGCGCTCGGCGGCGGTGCTGCCGCTGATGGTGGACGGGCGGGCGATCGGCGTGGTGGCGGCGTGGCACCCGGAGCCGGGGCGCTTCGGCGAGCGGGAGCGGGAGATCCTTCATCTGCTGTGCTCGGTGGCGCCCATGCCCATGCGCAGCGCCCGCCGCTTCGAGGCGCTGGACCAGCGCGCGTCCACCGACCCGCTGACGGGGCTCCCCAACCGCAGCGCCTTCGACCAGCGGCTGGCGGCGCTTTCCAGCTACTTCGACCGCTACGCGCGCCCGTTCGCGGTGGTGACGCTGGATGTGGACTTCTTCAAGAAGTTCAACGACACCTGGGGCCACGAGGCTGGCGACCGCGTGCTGCAGCACGTCTCCGACCTGCTGAAATCCACGGTGCGCGACGTGGACCTGCCGGCGCGGCTGGGCGGCGAGGAGTTCGCGGTGCTGCTGCCAGAAACCACGCTGCGCCAGGCCATGGACGCCGCCGAACGAATCCGCCGCACGCTGGAGTCGCGCACGGTCAACTGGCAGGGCCGGCCGCTCTCGGTGACGGCGTCCATCGGCGTCTCCGCCTGCCCCGACTGCACCGCCACCCCGTCCGAGCTCCTGGGCCTGGCGGATGCCGCGCTGTACCGCGCGAAGGAATCCGGCCGCAACCGCGTAGCCGCCGCTCCGAAGCTGGAAGCCGCTGGACGCGCGTAACCCTTACCGATCAAAAACAGTTTCACGCAGAGGGCGCGGAGGGAAAAGAGAGGACGCAGAGAACTGATCGAAGTCTCTGCGTCCTCTCTGTCTTCTCTGCGTCCTCTGCGTGATACTCGTTCGGAGTTCAGGCGGGCACGGACGCAGAGGTTTCGATGGAGGCGCCCGCCGACGCCGAGCAGACGTAGACGCGCGGCTCCAGCCCCGTGGCGGATCGGTACGCTTCCGCCACGGTGCGGGCGAAGTCGTCAGCGCCTTCTCCGTCCACCAGCGCCACCGCGCATCCGCCGAAGCCTGCACCGGTCATCCGCGCGCCGCGGCAGGCGCCGTGGCCCTGCGCCAGCTCCACGATCACGTCCAGTTCCTTCCGCGACACCTCGAAGTCGTCGCGCAGGCTGGCGTGGCTCTCGTTCATCAGCCGGCCCACGGTTTCGGCATCGCCCCACTCCAGCGCATCGGCCGCCTGCAGCGTGCGCGCGTTCTCCGTGATCACGTGGCGCGCGCGACGGCGCATCACGGTTTCCATCCGGGGCGCCAGCCGCTCGAACCGCTCCACGTCCACATCGCGAAGCGCCTCGACACCAAAGAAGTCCGCCGCCTCCTCGCAGTGGAGCCGCCGGTCGTTGTAGGCCGAGTCCACCAGCCCGCGACGGGTGGCGGTGTCCAGGATCACCACCGCGCTCCCCGGCGGCATGGGCACCGAGCGCGTTTCCAGCGAGCGGCAGTCGATCAGCAGGGCGTGACCCTCCTCACCCGCGGCGGAGATCATCTGGTCCATGATGCCGCAGCGCACCCCGATCCAGTCGTTCTCGGCCCGCTGCGCGGCAAGCGCCATCTCGCGCGGATCCCACGGCATTCCGGAAATGGACGCAAAGGCGCGGGCGGAAGCCAGCTCGAAGGCCGCGCTGGACGAGAGGCCCGCGCCGATGGGCACGTCTCCGGCCGCCACGCCGTCCCACCCCTTCAGGCCGCGCGTCTTTTTCTGGAGCACCCACGCCACGCCCTGCACGTAGTTGATCCACTCGTTGCCCGTGCTGGCCAGGTGGTCCAGGTCGAACTCGCGGTCCTCGTCGAAGTCCAGCGAGTGGATGAACACCTTGGAGTCGTCGCGCGGGCGAAGGGCGATCCAGGCGGCGCGGTCGATGGCCATCGGCAGCACGAAGCCGTCGTTGTAGTCGGTGTGCTCGCCGATCAGGTTCACGCGGCCGGGCGCGCGGGCCACGCACGCCGGCGGCTCGCCGAAGCGCGCCTCGAACTCCCGCGTCACGCGGGCACGAAGGCCGTGGTCGCTGGTCATGTCAGGATCAAAGGTTCAGGATGCGGGCGCGGAGGCCCGGTCGTCGTATCCGCGGGGGTGCGTCCGGTGCCACGCCCAGGCGCTCTCGATGATGGCATGCAGGTCCGTCCACTTCGGCTCCCATCCCAGCTCGCGCTGGATGCGGTCGCTCGCCGCGATCAGCCGCGCCGGGTCGCCGGGGCGGCGCGGGCCGGCGACGGCGGGAATGGGATGCCCCGTGACGTCGCGCGCCGCCTCGATCACCTGGCGCACGCTGAAGCCATGGCCGATCCCCAGGTTGTACGTGCGGCTTCCCTGGTCCAGCGCGCGCAGGGCGCGGATGTGGGCGTCGGCCAGGTCTTCGACGTGGATGTAGTCGCGGATGCAGGTGCCGTCGGGCGTCTCGTAGTCCTCGCCGAAGATGGTCACCCGCTCCCGCTGCCCCAGCGCCACCTGCAGGATGATGGGGATCAGGTGCGTCTCGGGATCGTGGTCCTCGCCCAGTTCGGGGGAGAGCGCGCCGCAGGCGTTGAAGTACCGCAGCGCCGCGTAGCGCATTCCGAAGCGGTCGTCCATCCAGTGGAGCATGCGCTCCAGGATGAACTTCGATTCGCCATACGGGCTTCCCGGAGAGATGGACGTGTCCTCGTCTATGGGATCGCGGTCCGGCAGGCCAAACAGGTTCGCGGTGGAGGACAGGATGAAGCGCCGGACGCCGTGCTCCACGGCGCTTTCCAGCAGGTTCAGCCCGTTGCGGACGTTGTTCCCCAGGTGGCGGAACGGGTGCTCCATCGACTCGCCCACCAGCGTGTGCGAGGCGAAGTGGAGGATGCCTTCCGGCCGGTGCTCCGCCATCGCGCGATCGATCGCTGCGCGGTCGTCCAGCCCCGCCACGACGAGCGTCGCCTGGGGATGCACGGCGGCCCGGTGCCCCTGCGAGAGGTCGTCGAACACCACCACCTCGTCCCCACCCGCCACCAGCTGCTGCACCACGGCGCTGCCGATGTACCCCGCCCCACCCGTAACCAGCACCCTCATCGCGCGGCTCCGATCGTCTGCATTTCTGTAATCTCGTCGTATGTGGCGACGCCCTCGTCGTCTGACCTCACCGCTACGCGTTCCCCGTCCAGCACCAGCGGCACGGCGAGCAGGGCGCGGAACTCGTTGTATCCCGTGCGGCCCGGAAAGAAGGCGTGCAGGAAGAGCCAAGGCTCGCCGTCCGGCCCCTCCGCGACGGATGGATGGCCGGGCCCCCACCACTCCGCCGTAGAGCGGAGGAGCGGCTGTGCCATCTTCCGGTAGGGCCCCAGCGGCGCATCCGCCACCGCCACGCCGATGCCGTAGCGCGCGGTGGAGAAGTCGTTCCCCGCGTAGAACAGGTAGTGCTTGCCGCCGTGCCGGGTGACCCAGATTCCCTCGATGAGGTGCGCCTCCCAGGGCTGGTCGTTCTGCAGCACCAGGGTGCGCTCCCCTTCCAGGTTGCGGCCGTCCGGCGAAAGCCGCTGTGCCCACACCGGCGTCCGCATCGCACCGAGGACGGCGCGGATCGCCTGCCGCACCGCCGGGTCCGCCTCGCGCGCGAGCATGGCCGAGAGCCGGTTCCTCACCGCCGCAAATCGCTCGGTGATGGCTTCCACCAGCACTTGCTGGGCGAAGAAGCGCTCCATCGGCTCCAGCGTGCGCACCCACGGCCACAGCGTCGCCAGGAGCGAGGCGGTGCGGCGGTCGGCTTCGTCCGGCAGCAGCTCGGCGATCAGCCGGCCGTGCTCGTGCAGCAGCTGGTGAAGCAGCCCCGGCCAGACGCCGTTGGTGTCGTCCTTCCACAGCAGGTAGGCGGTGCCGTCCTCGTCCACCACCACGTGCGGATCGATCACGCCGCCGCGCAGCACCGGCTCGAACGGTGTCTCGAACGGCCCGCCGGGGTTGGGCGACGTCGCCACGCCGATCGCCAGGTCGTGTCCATCCCGCTCACGCGCCGCGAAGTACACCCGGTACTCGCCGCCGACGCGGTGCATCTCGGGCGCCCAAAAGTCGCTGACGCCCTCCCCATCCGCCGCCCACGCCGGCTTCTGGCCTTGCGGGAAGACGAAGCCCACCATCTCCCAGTCCGCCAGGTCACGCGAGCGGGCGATGGGAAATGCGTCGGGGGCGTCGTTGGAGGTGGCGACCAGGTAGTACCACGCACCGTCGCCTTCCTCCACGCGGATCACCGCCGGATCCCCGTACCCGTGCAGCACGTCCGGCGACAGGTTCTCCGTCAGCAGGGGGCGAAACGGGGCGCGGAACGTCGCCGGCTCGGGCGGCTGCCGGTTGCGCGGCACGCGCGTGCCGAAGCGCGCCGCCAGCTCCGCGTACACGTCCAGCCACCCGTTGTGCGTCCTCTCGCGCAGGGTGTACTCCCCCACCGCCCGCGCGCCGGCCGCGTCCGGTCCCATGACGACGAGGGTGCACCCGTCGGTGATCGCGCCCTCGAACCGGAAGGGCGCGTCAGCGACGGCGGCGAGCCGCATCTCGTTCATCGACCGTCAGCGCCCGCAGGGCTCGCCGGAGGGGACGCGCAACGGAACGCCCGACGCCACCGGCTGGCCGAAGTTGGGGGATCCGTCCGCGTTCCAGGTGAAGGGCTGCGCGCGGATCACCCGGTTCCAGTTGGGCCCCGTATCCACCTTGGCGTGGTAGATGATCCAGTCCTCCGTACCGTCCGGCGACTTCGCGAAGCCGTTGTGCCCCGGGCCGTACACCCCGTTGGCCTCGGCGAACACGGGGCCCGTCTTGGTCCAGCTGGAGGGCAGCATGGGGTCCGCCGTGGGGCTGTTCAGCCGCAGCATCCCCAGCCGGTACGACCGCAGCCACGACTCGCGCGTGGAGTACACGACGAACGTCTGGCCGCCCCGCGCCAGCACCTGCGGCCCCTCGTTCAGGTCCAGCCCGTCCACCGGATCTTCCCGCCGCTCCCAGCTCTCGGTGGGCGCGGAGATCTGCGCGCGCGGGCCGCTGATGGTGTGCGGGTTGGACATCCGCGCGATGTAGATGTACTGCGGCGTGCGCGCGAGCGGCGTGTTGTTCTCCCAGCCGGACCACATGCCGTACAGCTGGCCGTTGAAGCGGTGGACGGTGAAGTCGATGGCCCACACGTCGTCGGCGTGGGTGGCCAGGGTACCGCCCGTGTCCAGCTGGCCCAGGTCCTCGTACGCGCCCTGCGGATCGTTGCCCGCGGCGCGGATCACTCCGGCGCGCTGGTAGATGAAGGGCGCGTCCTGCGGGCCGGGGCGGCCGGCGGCGTAGTAGATGTACCAGCGGCCGTCCACCAGGCGGATTTCCGGCGCCCAGACGTGGGTCTGGTTCCACCCCGTGTCGGGCGCGGTCCACACCTTTACGCTGTCGCGCATGGGGTCGGTGAGCTTTCTCGACCGGAAGACCCAGATGGTGCTACTTTGCCCCTCCTGGTTCTTCGATTGCGCCATGTAGTAGTAGCCGTCGCGGAACTCCAGCCACGGGTCGGCCCCGCGCGCGACGGGGTTCGTGAACGTGCAGACCGCGGCCGTCGCGGGAGCGGGCGTGCCCGGCGCCTGCACCGGCGGGGTGCACGCGGCGAGCTGCGCGGCGGCGAGCAGGGCCCATGCGGCGCGGGCGAAGGCAGTCTGACCACGAGCGCGATTCATCGTATGACTTCCTCAGAGGCTGTTCCCGGACCGGCAAGCTACCGGCCCCTCTTTCCCGAACCCGCCGACCAGGGCGATCCCTACCTGCTCGCCATCCCCGACGGCGTGGCGGCGGACTACCGCTACTACGTGTACGTGACGCGGGACCAAACGAGCGATGGGCGGGGCGGCACGGCCACGCCCGGCGCCTTTCCCGCGTTCGCCTCGCACGACCTGGTCACCTGGCGTCCGCTCGGCCCCACGCTGGCGGGCGACGCGACGCGGTACGCCTTCTGGGCGCCGTGCGTGCGGTACGTGGCCGGCCTGGAGCGCCCGTACGTAATGCTGTACTCGCACGGCGCGGGCATCGGCGAGCAGGCGCACATCGGCCACCAGATCCGCCGGGCCGACAGCGACCGGCCGGAGGGCCCGTTCGTGGACACCGGCCACGTGCTGACGCCGGATACCGACTTCGCCATCGACGCGGACGTGTACGCCGCGCCCGACGGCTCGCTGCGGATGGCCTACGCCACCGACTTCGTGGACCGCGAGCCGTACGGCACCGGCATCGTAGAGGTGGCGGTGAGCGACGACCTCACGCGCGTCCTCTCGCCCCCCGGCCTGCTCGCGCGCCCCTCCGAGAACTGGCACCTGTTCGACGCCGCGCGGCGCATGCCGTGGAAGGACATCCCGGGCGTGGACTGGCGCACCGACACGGTCCGCTGGAGCACCGTCGAGGGCCCGGTCGGCGGCCTGGTGAATCCCCAGGGCCGGCGTGTTTACCTGTACAGCGGCGGATGCTACTTCGGCTTCTACGCCGTGGGCGCGCTGGTGGAGGACGACGCGGGAACGCTCGTGAACGTTACGCGCGATGGGCGCGGGTTCGTCCTGGGCTCGCTTCCCGAGCACGGCGTTCACGCCCCGGGCCACTGCGACTGGTTCCGCGCCGCGGACGGGCGCGAGTGGCTGGTCACGCATGCCCGCTTCGGCTCGCCGGAGGCGCCGCGCAACGCCTGCCTGGTGGAGCTTCGCTGGGACCAGGACGGGCTGCCGTACTGCCCGCCGCCGGCGTAGGTCCCCCGGAGGGCCCCTCCCCCCGGCCCCCTCCCCCCATGCTGCGCATGTGGAGAGGG
>NZ_DATBNB010000140.1 GCF_036554565.1 Longimicrobium sp.
ACACTTCGGGGTTGAGGCGTGGGAAGGCAGGCCCGGTGCGTGGGCGGGCGCCCCCCATCCCCAGCCCTTCCCCCGCAAACAGCCGCGGGGGAAGGGAGCCAGTCGCGCGCGCCGGGCCAGCCGGACCGCAATCGAATCCTCCTCTCCCCCATGGGGTTTATGGGGGAGAGGCCGGGAGAGGGGGGCGGCCGGGGCATTCGCCGAGGTGGCCGGACCGCAATCGAATTCTCCTCTCCCCCATGGGGTTTATGGGGGAGAGGCCGGGAGAGGGGGGCGGCCAGGGGACTGTGCGGGAGCCGTCGAAGCGCACCCAGCCTGTACGTCCCAGATCCTCCTGACGCAATATTCCGAACCCCGCACTTCCGCACGATTTTTCCATCCCCCTGCCCACGCGAGAGCCATGAGCGAACCTCGCCCCCACCCGCCCGAGTTCGTGCAGGCCTGCGAAGGCGCCATCGAGCTGCTGCGCACCCTCGAGGCCGCCGGGCCCATGGAGCGCGGCGCGCTGCTCCCGGCCATCCACGAGGCGCTGGCGAGCATCGGCGAACGATTGGCGGAGCTGGACTGGGAGGACGAGCGGTTCGCGCGCGAGCAGGGAACCGTTCAGGACGCCGCTTCGGCCCTCGGAGCCATCGCGCTGGACCGTGGCGGGCCGCAGGTGCCGCGCTACGTAGACCGCATCATCGACGACCTGCGCCGCATCGCGACGGGATGACCCGCCGGTGCCGCCCGGTTGGCGCGCACCGCCGGACGCCGCTTTCTGCATTCCCCGCTGGCCCATTCCCGCTCTCCTCACGACGCAATCTCGCCACCGCCGTGTGAAATGGCGTGAGGCCCCCAAACGGGCGGGGGCTGACCGCCCAGTCCCTTGGTACCGCACCGTTTGGGACGCTCACACGCCGATTCTTCTCGCCCCGTGGCCGCTCCGGCGCGGGTCCCGCAGTGCAGGCTGAGCGATTCTTTCACGCCGTTTCGACCACGCGCGACGTTCCCAGACACCCGCGACGCTACGGTGCGGACGGCTGCAAGACTATGGCGTGGAAAGAACATAGGCATTACAATGGTGACTCGCCGTTCAAAGCCTTTCCGCCAGAGCGTCCGCTTCCTCGTCATGCCCGCAGCTCCACCCGCGCCGTGCGCCGCACGGCCCCGCGGGAGCGCTTCCTGGGCCATCGCGAGTCGAACGGCGGCGGACGTCATGCGCGGCAGCCCGATGACGCAGCGCCTGCCCGCCCCGGCTGGCGCCCGGACCCTCCGCCACCCCAAGCACCTCCAGCCCACACACCCTGATGAAGATCGGCGCCCGTCCCCTGCTGGTTCTGCATAGCAACGAGGCCTTCCGCGAGCGCGTCCGCAAGGTCGCGGGCCGCGAATACACCTTCCAGGCGGTTCCCGACTGGCCGTCGCTGGAAGAAGCGGTGCGCGACTCTCCGCCCTCCGCGCTGGTGGTGGTGAACCCGTATGAAGAGGTGTACGGCACGGCGGGCCCGTCGCCCAGCCTCAAGTCGCTGCTGGTGGAGTTTCCGTCGACGGCGGTGTTCGCGGCGATGGAGATCAAGCCCACGCGCATGGACGACCTGCGCACGCTGGGCAAGTGGGGAGTGGTGCAGGTGATCTCCATCTCGCACGACGACACGCCGCAGGCCATGGTGCAGCGCTTTCGCGCGGCGCAGGGCCGGCCGCTGAAGGCGCTGCTGGAGAACGTGCTGCCGGCCGACACGCCGGGCCGCGCGCGCGCCATCGTCGACGCGGCGGCCGAGGTAGTGGCGGTGGGCGGCCACGGGCGCGACCTGGCCCGCCAGCTTCGCCTCTCGCGGCGCACGCTGCTGCGCTGGTGCGAGCGCGCGGAGCTGCCGCCCCCGCGCAAGCTGCTGGCGTGGATGCGCATCCTCCTGGCCGCCGAGCTGCTGGACGACCCGGGCCGCACCGTGCTCTCGGTGGCCCACGCCTGCGGCTACTCGTCGGACAGCGGCCTGCGGCGCGTGACGCAGAAGTTCGTGGGCAGCAGCCCCACCGAGCTTCGCCGCCGCGGCGCGTTCGCCCGCTCGTCCAAGGTGTTCCTGGAGGTTCTGGCGCGGTACCGCGAAGAGAACGCGAACGTCGCGTAGCCGAGGGAAGGACAGTTTCACGCAGAGGTCGCGGAGGGAACGGAG
>NZ_DATBNB010000141.1 GCF_036554565.1 Longimicrobium sp.
CCCTGCGCGGGGAGGGCGCGGGCGAACAGGAGCAGGGCGAGAACGATCAGCGGTCGCATCAGCAGAACGGGTGCGGGGCCTCGGTGCAGTGGGCGGCACACGATAGTGCCGCGGCGCGCGGAGCGCACGATCAGCGCCGCACGTTCTGCTTCACCACCACGCGCGCCAGGTGCGCCTCGTTCACCACGTCGGAATGCGACCACGAGTAGGTGTACCGGTCGATGACGATGCTGGCGCGCACCTTCTTCGGGGGCGCGGCGCCCAGCAGACGGCGCGCCTCCGCCGGCTCCTCGAAGCAGAACCATCCGATGCGCTCATCTCCCGAAAAGCGGGGAAGGCGGATGGCGGATTCGCGGTCCAGCTCGAAGCAGAGGGCGGGCGAGTCGGGGTCGTCCGGGTGCGCCCGGGTGATGCCCGAAACCGTCGTCTGCCCGGCGAAGCGCACGCTGCCCACCCACTCGCCGTCGGGCATGGACTGCGCGATGTCCGTGGATTCCAGGACCATTCCCGCCACCGTGTCGCCCACCCGCACGCGGGCCGGATCGAAGATGACCCTTCCCCGCGCATCCCGCGCCGGGGGTGACGCCCTGTCGGGCGGCGTCTCGGCGGGGGAAAGCAGCGTGTCCCGGGCCGCGCCGCCCGCGGCGGATCCGCCCCCGCCGCACGCGGTGGAGAGGAGGGCGAGGGCCAGGAGCGCACAGAACGTTTTCATCGACATCATCCCAAGCGGTTGATCGCTATTGCGGCGCGGGGGGCTTCCGCATCCGGCGCTTCCGGGTGATATTCCGCGCACCCGCCGTGCCCATCCCCGATCTTCCTGCCCTGATGGAAACCACAGTCGCCATCTCCGGCCTGCGCGCCTGCCCCGCGTGCGGCACCATGAACGCAACGCGATTCTGCGGCGACTGCGGCCGCGCCGTCGACGGAACGCCCGCGCGGACGGTGGAGGTGCTGAAGGAAGGCGCTTCCGAACTGTTCGGCGTCGACAAGAGCGCGGTGCGGACCATGCGCGACCTGCTGCTGCACCCCTTGAAGGTGGCGCAGTCCGTTCGCGGTGACAACGACGAGGGCTACGTGCGGCCCTTCCGGCTTTTCTTCCTGCTCGCGGGCGCGTACATCCTGCTGCTGACGACGGTGCAGCCCCACTCCTTCGAGCTGGGGTCGCAGGCCACCCCCGACCAGCTTGCCGCGATGGCGAAGGTGGCGGCGGGCAACGGCATTTCGCTGGAGATGATGAACGAGCGCTTCGGCCAGCGGATGAACATGCTGCTGCCGCTGATCAGCGCGGTGATGCTGATTCCCCTCGCCGCCCTGCTGCGCCGGATGGACCGGTCGCGCCCCGTGGGCGATCACATGCTGACGATGGCCAGCATCACGAACTCCATGTGGATCACCTGCATCCTGCTGATCCCGCTGGCGTACCTGGGCACGTGGCCCTTCATCATCGCGGCGCAGGTGGCGGGGGTCGGGTACATCGGCGCCGCCATCATCCGCCTGTACCCCGGTGCGACCCGCGTGCAAACCGGCCTCCGGCTCGCCGGCTTTCTGGTGGCGGACTATGCGCTGACGATGCTCCTGTCCTTCATGCTTGCGCTGGGCGTGATGGTTTCGGTGCTCTACTTCTGAGTATCGCCGGCACCGGAGCGCAGCGGGCGGAAACCACACCGGTCTCCGCCCGCTTTCGTTCGTCCATGCGATGGCGGATCAGGACGCGGCCGCGGCGACCGGGCGGCGGAGGGAGGCGGGAACCTGCTCGGGGTCCTGCGGCCGGGCGAAGAGGTAGCCCTGGCCGTACTCGCACCCCATGGCCCGCAGCGCGGCGAACTGCGCGGGCTCCTCGATGCCTTCGGCGACGATGGCCACGCCCAGGCTGCGGGCCAGCGCCACGATGGTCTGCACCACCGCCGTGCCGTCCGGGCGCTGCACGAAGGAGCGGTCGATCTTCAGCCCGTCCAGGGGCAGCTGGTGAAGCAGGCTGAGCGACGAGTAGCCGGTGCCGAAATCGTCCAGGTAGATGGGAATGCCCAGCGCGCGGAAGCGGCGCAGGAGGGGGATGGCCTGGTCGGGATCGCGCATCACCGTGCTCTCGGTAAGCTCCAGCTTCAGGCTCCCGGGGCGCAGCCCGTGCTCGCCGACGGCGGCCTCCACCTCCTGCAGCAGCCGCGCGTCGCCGAACTGCCGCGCAGACAGGTTCACGCACACGAACCGCGGCTCGTCACCCGGGAACTCCGCCTCCCACGCGGCCAGCTGCCGACAGGCCCCGCGCAGCACCCAGCGCCCCAGCGGCACGATCAGCCCCGTGTCCTCGGCCACCCCGATGAACTCCACCGGCCCCACCAGCCCACGCTCCGGGTGGTGCCAGCGCACCAGCACCTCCCATCCCACGGTGCGCTCCGTCGCCAGCTCCACGATGGGCTGATAGACCAGGCGGAACTCGCCCCGGCGCACCGCCTGGCGCAGGTCCGTTTCCAGCTGAAGCCGCCGCAGCGACTCGTGGTGCATGGAGCGGGTGAAGACGGCGAAGCGCTCGGCGCCCAGCGAGCGGGCGTGGTACATGGCGGCATCGGCGTTGCGCAGCAGCTCGTCCGGATGGCCCCCGGCGTCGCCCGAGAGCGCCACGCCGATGCTGGCCGAGGTGAACACCTCGTATCCGCCCAGGCTGACGGGGGCCGAGAGCGCGGCCTGGATCTGCTCCGCGCGCCGGCCCGCCTCGGCAGGGTCGGCCACCCCGTCCAGCAGCAGCACGAACTCGTCGCCTCCGAAGCGCGCCACCGTGTCGGCCGGGCCCACGCACGCCAGCAGCCGGGCCGCCACGATCCGCAGCAGCTCGTCGCCCTTCAGGTGGCCCAGCGAGTCGGTGACCAGCTTGAAGCGCTCCAGGTCCAGGAACACTACCGCGAAGGGCCGCGGGGTGCCGTCCTCGCCTGTGCGCGCCGCGGCCTGGGCCAGCCGCGTGCCGAACAGCGTACGGTTGGGAAGGTCCGTAAGCGCGTCGTGAAGGGCGTCGTGGCGCAGGCGCTCCTCGGCGGCCTTGCGGCCGGTGACGTTTTCCACCATCGCCACGCAGAACCGCGGCTTTCCCGCCCCGTCGCGCACCGCCGACGCCGCCAGGTGCACCCAGATGGTGGTTCCGCTGGGGAGCAGGTAGCGCTTTTCCACGCGATACGAGTTGCGCCGTCCGGCGGCCATGTCGCGGAACAGCGACAGGCTGCCGTCCGCGTCGTCGGGATGGTTGAGCTTCCAGAACTCCAGCCCGTGCAGCTCCTTCTCGCCCAGGCGCACCATCTCGCGGTAGGCGGTGTTGGTCTGCACGATGCGGCCGTCCATGGTCACCACCAGCACGCCGATGGCCGCGCCCTCGAACATGGCGCGGAAGCGCTCCTCGCTGTCGCGCAGGGCCGTCATGGCGTCGCGCGCGGCGAGCTCGGCGGCGGCGCCCGCGGCCAGCTCCATCAGCAGTCCCAGCTCCGGCTGCTTCCACGCCCGTCCGGGTTCCGCCACGCCCAGCGCGCCCAGCACGGTGCCGCTGGCGTCCCGCACCGGCACGGCCAGCGCGCCGGCGGCGGCCTGCGGCTCGGCGGACGCCATCGCCCGCTCCATCCCCGCCCGCAGCGCGTCCAGCAGCGACGGGTCGCCATGCGGGCGCTCCACCCGCGTGCCGTCGGGCGCCCGCGACAGCAGGAGCGCGGCCGGCACGCCCAGGGTGCGGGCCGACAGCCGGGACCAGTCGGTATGGCTGCGGGCGCTGCGATCGGGCACGTCGGGGCGGGTGAGGGGGCGGCCGTGCACGCCCTCGCGCGAACGGACAACATCCGGGGGAACAACCGGAGGGGATGGTGAATGGTTAGCCGTGACGGCGGGGAAACGCAAGAATTCGGATCATGACCAGACAAAAGCGCCGGCCCGTGCGGGCCAGCGCTGATGCGGGATGGAGCAGTGCGGGAGGCGCTCCCCGCCCGGTGGATACGGCGGGAAAGCGGCGCCGGCTACGACGGGCTTAGAGCCGTGGTCCCTTGCGGGCGGTGCGGCGGTCTTCCAGGCGAATCATCCACAGGCATACGAAATACACCACCAGCACCAGCAGCCCGAAGACGGCGATATTGCGGAAGAGCGTGCCCCAGCCAGCCATATGTCCCTCGTAGGTTTCTGTCCCAGGTCAGCAAGTCGGCGCACAACATACAGTGGGGCGCGTCGTCCGGCTAGGCTGCGCGGGCGCTCACCCCGGCCGTGCTGATACGGCCGTTGCTCCGCATCTTCGCGGCGGGCCCCGGCTGCCGTGGGGCCCTCACCCCGCCGCGCTGACACGCGTGCGACCCTCTCCCACAAACAGCGTGGGAGAGGGGGTACACTTCGGGGGCTTGGTGCGTCACGGCAGAGCCGGTGCTCGGGCCGGCGCCCCCCAGCCCCAACCCTTCCCCGCAAACAGCCGTGGGGGAAGGGGGCGAGTCGAGTGCACGGGGCCAGCCGGAGCGCAGTTCAGGTCTCCCCCTCCCCTGCGCAGCGGGGGCCGGGGGCCGGGGGGAGGGGGCTGCCGAGGCATGCGAGGCAGTCAGTCGAACCCCGATCGAAGTTCTCCCCTCTCCGCACAGCAGTACCGTGCGGGGAGGGGCCGGGGGAGGGGCCGGGGGAGGGGCCGGGGGAGGGGCCGCCCCGGCGGACGCGTCTCGGGCTGGATGTTTGGGGCGTGAGTGCGGAAGTACCTACGAGATCGAGATGCGGATGCGGCCATCCACCGCTACGCCGCCCTCGGGAAAGGCGAGCCACGGATTCACGTCCATCTCGCGGATGGCATCGTGGTCCGCCACCAGTTGCGACACGCGCTGCACGGCTTCCTCGATGGCGCCCAGGTCCGACGCGGGCTCGCCGCGGATGCCTTCCAGCAGCGGGAACGCGCGGATGCACCGCACCATCTCCGCCGCGTCCACGTCCGTCACCGGCTGCACGCGAAAGGCCACGTCCTTGAGCGCCTCCACGTAGATCCCGCCAAGTCCGAACATCAGCACGGGGCCGAACTGCGGGTCCTGCGTCATGCCGATGATGGTTTCCTTGCCGCCCGACACCATCTTCTGCACCAGCACGCCATCCACCTCCCCCGCGCCGATCCCGGCGCGCTCCGGAACCTCCGTCGTCAGGCGCTGATACGCGGCGCGCAGCTCCGCCTCGTCCTCCACGCCCACCACCACGCCGCCCACGTCGGACTTGTGGATGATCTTCGGCGAAAGGACCTTCAGCACCACCGGCCAGCCGATCTCCCGCGCCGCATCCGCCGCCTCGTCCGCCGAGCGCGCGACGCGGTGCGGCGCGACGGGAATGCCGTACGCCTGCAGCACCCGCATCACCTCCGTTTCCGACAGCTTCGCGCGGCCCTCTGCGCGCGCGGCGGCGATGATTTCCGCCACCGCGCGGTGATCGATATCGAAGGCGCGGACGTGGCCCACGGGACGCTCCAGCCACTCGCGCTGCCGGTACATGGCGGCCAGCGCACGGGCGGCGGACTCGGGAAAGCGGAAGCCGGGGATGCCGGCCGCGTTCAGCTCGGCCAGGCCCTGCGGCAGCCCCTCGCGGCCCATCAGCACGGCCATCACGGGTTTTTCGCTGCCGCCTGCCACGGACACGATGGCCTCGGCCACGTCTTCCTGGCGCACACCCAGCGGCGGGACGAACGTGGCGATCACCGCGTCCACGTTGGGGTCCGCCAGCACCGCCTCCACCGCGATCCGGTAGCTCTGCGCCGTGGCGCTGGCGATCATGTCGACGGGATTGGCGAGCGACGCCTCCTCGGGGAAGTGCGCGGCCAGCGTGGCGCGCGTTTCTTCCGTCAGCTCCGTCACCGCCAGCCCGTGCGCCTCGCACGCGTCGGCGATGATGATGCCGGGGCCGCCCGCGTTGGTGACGATGGCCACGCGGTTGCCCCGCGGGATGGGCTGGTGGCTGAACGCCATCGCCAGGTCGAACATCTCCTCCACCGTGTCCACCCGGATCACCCCGCACTGCCGCAGCAGCGCGTCCGTGGCGGCATCGGTGCCCGCCAGCGCGCCCGTGTGCGACGAGGCCGCGCGTGCCCCGGCGCGGGACCGGCCGGACTTCACGGCGATGATGGGCTTCTTCCGTGTGATCTCCCGCGCCAGCTGCGTGAAGCGGCGCGGGTTTCCGAAGTTCTCCAGGTACATCAGGATCACGCCCGTCCGCTCGTCGTCGGCCCAGTACTGGATCAGGTCGTTGCCGCTGACATCGGGCTTGTTGCCCACGGACACGAACTGCGAGATGCCGATGCCGTACTCGGCCGCGTAGTCCAGGATGGTGACGCCCATCGCCCCCGACTGGCTCATGAACGAAACCGGCCCGGCGGGGGGCATCGTGGGCGCGAAGGTGGCGTTCATCGACAGCCCCGGCGCGGTGTTCAGCACGCCCATGCAGTTGGGGCCCACCAGCCGCATCCCGTAGCGCCGCACGATCTCCATCAGCGCGTTCTGCCGCTCGATGCCCGCGCCGCGGATTTCCGCGAAGCCGGCCGAGATCACCACCAGCCCCTTGATCCCCTTGCGGCCGCACGCCTCCGCGGCGCCGAGCACGTGCTGCTTGGGGACCACGATCAGCGCCAGGTCCACCTCGTCGGGAATGGCGTCCACGGACGGGTACGCGCGGATGGAGTGCACCGAGGCGGCCGTGGGATTCACGGGATACACGGCCCCGCTGAACCCGTGGCGCACCAGGTTTTCCAGGATCTGGTAGCCGATGGTGTTCGGCTTTCGGCTCGCGCCGATCACGGCGATGGAGCGGGGGCGGAGAATGGCGTCGAGCAAGACGGTGCGGGAGTGCGTCGGTGCGTGCGTGCGGAAGCATGGCTCCGCTTCGAGGTGCAAATCTACGCGGCGGGGGGCCCGGGCACCAAGGTCGGCATCCCGGGCGGAAGCCGCCCGCCGGGCGAGGGAACCTGCAGGCACCGGATGACTACAACACGGCGGCGCGCGGCGGATCGACTCACGTGGAGTGGGCGGAA
>NZ_DATBNB010000142.1 GCF_036554565.1 Longimicrobium sp.
CCCGCGTCCCGCGACGGGGCTGCCGACGACCACGTCCTCGCTCCCGCCGTACCGGGACAGCAGCGCCTGGAAGGTGCTCAGCGCGACCATGTACAGCGTCGCCCCCTCCTGCCGGCCCAGCGCGCGCAGCCTTTCCAGCACCTCCGGCGGGAGCTGGACGCCCTCGTCCGCCCCCCGGAAGCTCTGCACCGCCGGGCGGGGATGGTCCGTGGGCAGCTCCAGCAGCTCCGGTGCGCCCGCCAGCTGCTGCCGCCAGTACGCCAGCTGCCGGTCCAGGGCCTCGCCCGCCAGCTGCTCGCGCTGCCACACCGCGTAGTCGGCGTACTGCACCGGCAACTCCGGAAGCGGCGACTCGCGCCCTTCGCGGTACGCAGGGTACAGCATCGACAGCTCGCGGAAGAGCACCGACAGGCTCCACCCGTCGCTGACGATGTGGTGCATCGCGAGCAGCAGCACGTGATCGTCGGCGCCCAGCCGCAGCAGCGCGGCACGGAAGAGCGGCCCCGCGGCAAGGTCGAACGGCCGCCGCGCCTCCTCGCCCGCGCGCCGCCTGACCGCCGCCTCACGGTCCGCATCGCCGAGTGCCGACAGGTGCTCCACCGGCAGCGTGAAGCCGGCGAAGGGCGCGACCACCTGCGCCGGGGCGCCATCCACCTCGGCAAAGACCGTCCGCAGCGCCTCGTGACGGCGGACGATCTCGCCCAGCGCCCGCTCCAGCGCCGCCGCATCCAGCCCGCCCTCCAGGCGCGATGCCATGGGCATGTTGTAGACGGTGCTTCCCGGCTCCATCCGGTCGATGAACCAGAGCCGCTCCTGCGCAAAGGACAGCGGCAGCGCACCCGTGCGCTCCACGGGCACCACCGGCGGCAGCACCGGCAGCTCCGCGCGGCGGATCTCTTCGATGGCCCTCGCCATCTCCGCTACGGTCGGCGCGTCGAAGAGCGCCCGCAGCGGCACCTCTACGGCGAACACCTCGCGGATGCGCGACACCACGCGGGTGGCGAGCAGCGAGTGCCCGCCCAGCTCGAAGAAGCTTTCCTCCACCCCCACGCGCTCCAGGCGCAGCATCGCCGCCCACATCCCCGCCAGCACCTCTTCGGTGGGTGTCCGCGGCGCTACGTACCCGTCCGGCTTCGGCGCCAGCTCCGGCGCGGGGAGCGCCCTGACGTCCAGCTTTCCGTTCGGCGTCAGCGGCAGCTGCTCCAGCGCCACGAAGGCGGCGGGCACCATGTACTCCGGCAGGCTCCGCCGCAGGTGCTCCCGCAGCTCGCCGGCCTCGACGCCGCCCACCACGTACGCCACCAGCCGCTTCTCTCCCGGCTGGTCTTCGCGCACGATCACCCGCGCGCCGCGCACCTCTACGTACGCCGACAGCACGGCCTCGATCTCTCCCGGCTCGATGCGGAAGCCCCGCACCTTCACCTGCTCGTCCACGCGGCCGATGAACTCGAGAACGGCAGTGCGTGAGTGCGTTAGTACGTCAGTGCGGGAGTTGAGCACGGGATCCACTTCCGCACTCTCCCGCCACCGCACCCGGTCGCCTGTGCGGTAGAGCCGCGCCCCCGTCTCGGTGCCGAACGGATCGGGAACGAATCTCTCCGCCGTGAGCCCCGGCCGGCCCAGGTAGCCGCGGGCCACGCCCACGCCCCCCACGTACAGCTCGCCGGGAACGCCGATCGGCGCCGGCCGGCGGGCCGCATCCAGCACGTAGACCCGCACGTTCTCCAGCGGACGGCCGATCGCCGGGGCACGCCCGTCGGCCTCGCAGACGGCGGAGGCGGCGCAGACGGTGACCTCCGTGGGCCCGTAGGCGTTCACGAACGAACGCCCGGCGCTCCACCGCTGCACCGTGGCCGCGTCCACCGCCTCGCCCGCGCTCACCACCGTGCGCAGTTCCGGCAGGTCGTCCGGCGCAAGGATGGCCAGCACGGGCGGCGGCAGGGTGGCCACAGTCACCCGCCCGCTCCGCAGTGTCTCCAGCAGCTCCTCACCCGGGAGCAGCGCCTCGCGCGGCGCCATCACAAGCGTGGCACCGGCCAGCAGCGTGTGGAACAGCTCCGCCACCGCCGCATCGAAGGAAAACGAGGCGAACTGCAGGACGCGGCTGCCGCCGTCGATGCCGAAGCGGCGGGCCTGCGCGTACGCGAGGTTCGGGACCCCGCGGTGCGGCACCATCACCCCCTTGGGGCGGCCCGTGCTCCCGGAGGTGTAGATCACGTACGCCAGCTGGTCGGGCGAAACGACGCGCTCCGGGTTCTCCACGGACTCCGACGCGATCCGCGCCCCATCCCCATCCACGCTCACCACCGCGAGACCGTCGACGGCGGGAAGAGTCGCGCGCAGCGACTCCTGCGTCACCAGCACGGGCACGGCTGCGTCGGCGAGCACGTACGCCAGCCGCTCCGCGGGATAGGCGGGGTCCAGCGGTACGTACGCGCCGCCGGCCTTGAGCACGGCCAGGAGGGCGACGACCATCTCCGGCCCCCGCTCCAGGCAGATCGCGACCCGCGTCTCCGGCCCTACGCCGCGCCCGGCCAGGTGGTGCGCCAGCTGGTTCGCCCGCGCGTTCAGCGTTGCGTAGTCGAGCGTCTCGCCTTCGAAGACGAGTGCGGCCGCGCCGGGCGTGCGCTCGGCCTGTGCTTCGAAAAGCTCGTGGATGCACAGATCCGCCGGATACTCCGCCGCCGTCCGGTTCCACACCTCCACCACCACGCGGCGCTCGGCTTCCGGCAGCACGTCGATGCTCCCGATCGCCCGCTTGGGAGTGGCCTCCAGCGCCTGGACCAGCCCCTCGAGCGCCGTGTGCATCATCCGGCACACCCGCTCCGCATCCGCCGGGGCAGCCACCTGCGCCACGAGGGAGAACTCGTCGCCCAGGTCGTCTACCGAGAGGGCCACGGGGTAGTTCGTCCGCTCCTGCATGTGAATGCCCCGCACGCCCTCAACCGGCTGCCCGGCCTCCCCAGTCTCCGTCGAAGGCCCCCGCACGCCGCCGTAGCGGTAGTTCAGCAGCGAGGTGAAGAGCGGCGCCGGTGCCACCACGCCGCTGCAGCGCTGGGCCAGCGCCAGGGAGGCGTGCTCGTGCCGGAGCAGGTCCGCCATCAGGGCGTGCGTGCGCCGCACCGCCGCTTCGGCGCCCTCGTAGCCCACCCCGATCCGCACCGGCAGGGTGTTGATGAACGGACCCATCACCCGGTCCGACCCCTCGCCGCCCTGCATCCGGCCGAAGAGCAGGGTTCCGAACACCACGTCCTGCCGGCCGCTCAGCCGCGACAGCACCTGCGCCCACGCCAGGTGGCACAGGCTGGCCGCGCTCACCCCCAGCGCCCGCGCCCGGCCGCGCAGCCGTGCGCCCAGGCCGCCCTCCACCGGAAGCCATCCCTCCCGGATCCCACGTCCCTCGCCCCATACGTCCAGCATTCCGTACGGCGCCGTCGGCTCCTCCACGTCCTGCAGCATCGCGCTGAAGAACCGCTCGTGCTCCTCGCGGCTCACCCCCAGCCGCGCCTGCGCCACGTAGTTGCGGAAGGGGAGCGGCGCCGGCAGCTCCGACTCGCGGCCCATCAGGTGCGCCGAGATCTCCTGCTGCTGCACCTCCAGCGACTCGTGGTCGCCCGCCAGATGGTGCCAGAGCATCAGCAGCAGCCATCGGCCGCTTGCGCGGTCCTGGGCGATGCACGCCCGCAGCAGCGGCGCCCGCCCCAGCTCCATCCGGTACCGACGCGGGTCGTAGCGCCGCCACAGCTGCTGGGCCGCATCCGCCGCCCCCGCATCCAGCTGCACCTCCTCCACCGGCAGCGGCGCGTGCCGCCGAACGACCTGCACCGGCTCGCGCAGCCCCTTCCAGGCCACGGCCGTTCGCAGAATGTCGTGACGGCCGATCACCGCCTGCAGAGCCGCCAGGTGCTGCTCCAGCCGCGCGCGGGTGTCGAACTCGCTCACCGTCGACAGCAGGTACGGGTCGCCCTCCCGTGACATCAGGTGGTGGACGAGGATGCCCTCCTGCAGCGGGGCCAGCGGGTAGATGTCCTGCACGTTCGCGGCTCCGCCCGGCACCCCGGCCACGATGCGGTCGATCTCCGCCTGGCCCAGCTCCACCAGCGGCAGCATCTCCGGCGTGAGGGATTCGCACCCCTCCGGGATCGCGTTCGCGGGGACCTTCACCTCCAGAGCCGCCCGGTCCACGCCCAGCACCTCTG
>NZ_DATBNB010000143.1 GCF_036554565.1 Longimicrobium sp.
CCCCGTCTCGTGTAGCGCCACGATCTCCGCGCCGGCGGGCACGCGCGCCAGCAACCGCCTTCCCTCCTCGTCGCGCACGCGCGTCGCGTCGCCCTTGCCCCGGTACTGCTCCTCCTTCACCTCGTGCGCCTCGAACGCAAAGTACCGCCGCACCCGCGACTCATACTCGCCGATCGCGTCCCCGATCGCCCCCTTCGCCTTCCCGACGGACGCGACGACGAGCTTCACCGCTCCTCGCCATTGTTCAGCCGGTCGACCCAGTAGAACGGCTCGCGCCTCTGGTGGGCGAGAGCGACGACGACGACATCGCTACCGTCGATCAGGTAGATAAGTGCGTACGGAAACCGTGCGAGGAGTTTCCGCCGCGTGCCGCTGTAGTACGGGGCACCAAGCATTGGGTGCCGCTCGAGCAACAGGGACACGCGGCGGAACTCGGCCGCAAACGCCCGCGCCAGCTTCGAGCCATCGCCACGATAGAACTTCAAGGTAGAGATGTACTCGGCCCTCGCAGCTTCATCGAATCGCAGCCGGTGCTTCACCGAAGCAGTTCCTCGCCTGCCTGAAAAACCTCCTCGGCTGAGTACGTCTTCGTTTCCCCTGCCCGATAGGCCCGAACCCGCTTCGCGATCTCTTTCGCCCAAGCCTGCTCAACCACCGGATCCTCGTCCAGGCTGGCCAAAAGCCGCTCCGTGAGCCGTGCTCTGTCGTCGCGCGGTAGCTGCAACGCGGCACTTTCCAGTTCTTCGAGGAGATCTATTTCTTCTTCCAGCTTCGCCATGGTACCCTCGCCTGTATGGTTTCGTCCGCATCGTAAGCGCCAGATACGCGGGCCCGAGTTTGCTACACCTACCGGACCACGATGGTGTCGCGGAGGGAATGCTCGTTGTCTTTGTACGGATTGTCAAGATTGTAGTTCAGCCCGCGGCTCTCCTTGCGGCGCAGGGCGCAGCGGACGATCAGCAGCGCGGTCTGCACCAGGTTGCGGAGCTCCACAAGGTCGTCGGTGGGGCGGCAGTCTGCCCAGACGGCGTTCACCTTGAGCGAGATGGCGCGCAGCCGCAGCTCGGCCTCGGCCAGGCGCGCGTCGGAGCGCACGATCCCCACCAGGTCCCACATCAGGTTGCGGATGGACTCGCGCTCCTCCGTCAGGAACGCGGGATCCACGTCGGTCGTTCCCGTGGGCGCGTGCACGTGCTCGGGGGTCAGCGGACGCGTGACGCTGAGCTGCGGGCCCAGGCGCGCGGCGGCGCGGTGGGCGAAGACGACGGCCTCCAGTAGCGAGTTGCTGGCCAGGCGGTTGGCGCCGTGCACGCCCGTGCAGGCCGTCTCTCCCGCGGCGTACAGGCCGGGGACGGAGGTGCGCCCGTCCGTGTCCGTCAGCACGCCGCCGCAGAGGTAGTGCGCGGCGGGCACCACGGGCAGCGGCTCGCGCAGCATGTCGATCCCCCGCTCGGACGTTTCCCGCAGGATGTTTGGGAAACGTTCGCGGATCTCGTGCTCCGCGATGCCCGAGCAGTCCAGCAGCACGAAGGCGTCGCCGGACTCCTTCATCTCGCGGTCGATGGCCCGCGCCACCACGTCGCGGGGCGCCAGTGACGCCAGCGGATGGTAGTCCTGCATGAACGGCGTCCCGTCGCGCCGCCGGAGGACCGCGCCCTCGCCGCGGACGGCCTCGGAGATCAGGAAGGTGCGATCACGCGCCGGATACAGCGCGGTGGGATGGAACTGGATGAACTCCATGTTCGCCACCTTGGCGCCCGCCCGGTACGCCATCGCCACGCCGTCCCCCGTGGCGATCGCCGGATTGGTCGTGTGGCGATACACCTGCCCGCATCCGCCCGTCGCCAGCATCACCGCGCGCGCCAGGAACGGCAGCAGCTCGCCCGTCTCCGCATCCAGCACCAGCACGCCGCAGCAGCGCTCGCCCAAGGTACCGGGGTCCGTCGCCGTCAGCAGGTCCACGGCCTGGTGGTTCTCGAACACCCGCACGTTCCCCGTTTCCGCCGCGGCGGCCAGCAGGGCACGCTCGATCTCGCGCCCCGTCAGGTCGTCCGCGCGGACGATGCGACGGCGCGAGTGGCCGCCCTCCAGCCCCAGCGACAGGTCTTCGCCGGCCCGCGTGAATGCCACGCCCAGCTCGATCAGCTCGCGGACGCGCTCCGGCCCCTCGCGCACCAGCACGTCCACGGCGTCGGGGTGGCAGAGGCCGGCGCCGGCCACCAGCGTGTCTTCCATGTGCAGCGCGGGCGAATCGTCGTCGGCGAACACGGCCGCGATGCCGCCCTGCGCGTAGTTGGTGCTGCTGTCGGGGCGGCTCTTCTTGGTGATGAGCGCCACGGTGCCGTACTTGGCCGCCTTGAGCGCGAACGACAGCCCCGCGATGCCGCTGCCGATCACCACGACGTCGGCCTGCATCATCGCGCCCTCTCCCGCAGCACGCTCCGCAGCGCCGCATCCAGCACGTCCGCCCCGCTCTCGATCTCCACGCTCTGCTCCAGCACGTACGCCCGGGAGGAATCCGGCAGCAACGGCCGGAGCTTCACCGCATCCTTGTGCGTCATCACCATCCACCGTCCCG
>NZ_DATBNB010000144.1 GCF_036554565.1 Longimicrobium sp.
ATCCACCCCCAGCACCTCCGCCCAGATCCCCGCCAGCACCTCCTCCGTGGGGGTGCGGGGCGCCACGTACGCGTCGGCGTGCCCGGCGGCGTCCGGCGCGGGGAGCGCCAG
The DNA here is from genome assembly GCF_036554565.1 of Longimicrobium sp. NCBI lineage: Bacteria > Pseudomonadati > Gemmatimonadota > Longimicrobiia > Longimicrobiales > Longimicrobiaceae > Longimicrobium > Longimicrobium sp. Next base: position 112 of record NZ_DATBNB010000144.1, read on the forward strand.
GCGGTCGACCTTGCCGCTCGGGGTCAGCGGGAAGGTGTCCAGCGCCACGAAGGCGCCCGGGACCATGGCGTCCGGGAGCCGCTCGCGCAGCCACGCCCGCAGCTGCGCCGCCTCCGGCCGCGCCATACCCTCCGCGGCCAGGTGGTAGGCCACCAGGCGGACGCCGCCGCTCCCGTCCGCGCGCGCCGCCACCACCGCCTCGCCCACGGCGGGGTGCGTGCGCAGCGCCGCCTCGATCTCCCCCGGCTCGATGCGGAAGCCGCGCACCTTGACCTGCTGGTCGATGCGACCCAGGTACTCCAGCTCGCCGGAGGCCAGCCACCGCGCCCGGTCCCCGGTGCGGTACATCCGCGCGCCCGCCTCCGGCGCGAGCGCATCCGGGACGAACCGCTCCGCCGTCAGCTCCGGCCGGCCGTGGTAGCCGCGCGCCGTTCCGGCCCCGCCCAGGCACAGCTCCCCCGCGACGCCCACCGGCGCCGGACCGCCCACCGGGTCCAGCACGTACGCCCGCGAGTTGGCCACCGGACGCCCGATGCGCACCCGCTCCGCCCCCGGCTCCACCGTACTCCAGGTGGAGTAGACGGTGTCCTCCGTGGGGCCGTACAGGTTCAGCACCCGCTCCGTCTCCGGGCGGGCGTACAGCTCCCGCGCCAGCCAGGCGGGAAGCGCCTCGCCGGCCAGGTTGAAGGCGCGCACGCTCTGCGGGATGCCGCCGGTGCGCAGCAGCTCGGCCGCCGCGCTGGGCACCGTCACCACCAGGCGCACGCCCTCCTCCGCCACGCGCGGCAGCTCCAGCACGCTCTCCACCAGCACCAGCGTGCCGCCCCAGCAGATCGTGCCGAAGACCTCGCCCACCGACACGTCGAAGGACACGGAGGTGGAGCCCAGCACGGCGGCGCGGTCCTCCGCGCGCACCACGTCGCGCAGGAAGTGCACGATCTGCGAGGCGCTGCGGTGCTCCACCTGCACGCCCTTGGGACGGCCGGTCGAGCCGGACGTGTACAGCACGTACGCCAGGTTGCCGGCCTCCACACCGCTTTCCGGCGCGTCGTCGGGCCGCGCCGCGATCCGCGCCGCTTCCGAGTCGACCAGCACCCGGTCGAGCCCCAGCGGCAGCCGCTCCGCGAGGCTCGCCTGGGTCACCACCACGGCCGCGCCCGCGTCCTCCAGCATGTACTCCAGGCGATCGGCCGGATAGGCGGGGTCCAGCGGCACGTAGGCGCCGCCGGCCTTGAGGATGCCCAGCATCGCCACCAGCATCTGCGGCGTGCGCTCCAGGCACAGACCCACCCGCGACTCGGAGCCGACGCCCAGCCCCTGGAGGTGGCGCGCCAGCCGGTTCGCGCTCCCCTCCAGCTCGGCGTACGTGGTCGTCCGGCCCGCGAAGCGGAGCGCGGGGGCATCCGGAGTGCGGGCCGCCTGCTCCGCGAACAGCTCGTGCAGGCAGCGCTCCGGGTAGGCTCGCTCCGTGGCGGTCCACTCCTCCAGCAGCTGCGCGCGCTCCGCCGGCAGGAGCAGCGGAACCTCCGCC
>NZ_DATBNB010000145.1 GCF_036554565.1 Longimicrobium sp.
GTGGGCCAGCCGCCCGCGCCCAGCTCCGAAGCGGGAAGGCGCGTGTGGTCCCAGCCGCGGCCCAGGATCCACTCGCCGGGCTGCGCCTGCGCGGCCGCCGCGGCCACGTGGCGCTCGATCTCGGCCAGCGAGGTGGTGCCCAGCAGGCTCACGTTCAGCAGCCCCTGCCCGCCGGCGCCGAAGTGGATGTGCGCGTCGTTGAACCCCGGCGTCACCAGCTTCCCGTCGAGGTCGACGATCTGCGTCCCGGCCCCGGCATACTCGCGGATCGCCGCGTCGGAGCCCACGGCCAGCACGCGGCCGTCGCGGATGGCGAGCGCTTCCGCGACGGTGTTGGCTTCGTCGGCCAGGAACACGCGGCCGCCCAGCAGCACCATGTCCGCGGCGTTCGCGCGCTCGGCCGGCGTTCCGGGCCCCGTCTTCGGCCACCCGGGCGAGCGTGGGGGGGCGGGCACCGGGTTCGCGGCAGGCCGCGGCGCGGTGACGCAGGCGGAAAGCGCGAGCAGGACGACGAGCAGGGTGCTGCGTGAGCGCGGGATCATACGCGTTCGTCGCTGAAGGTGTGGAATCACGGGTTCACACATGATAACGCGCCAGCCCGTGGCGTGACAGACGAACAGTCCGAAGAAGATGCTTGCGTGATCCCGACGTCCAGATTACCGTGTGCCAACTCTGTTCACTTGGAAGGCGCCGAGGAGCTGTCCTGATGGAACTGTCCGCGCTGACCCTGCGTGTTCTGCTGCTGTTCTTCCCGGGCGTTCTCTGCGCGATGATCGTGGAGATGCTGACGCCGCGGCGCGAGCATACGGGTCCGGCATTCCTGACAGCATCGTTTGTATTCGGGATCAGCACGTACCTGCTCCTCTCCGGCACCGGGGCCGTGTTGTCCAGGATCGCGGTCGAGTTCGGCTGGGAGCCGCTGCCCTCGGTGACGTTCTTCCAAGCATTGGTCGATCCATCCCAGCAGATTCTCTGGGGAGAAATTGGTGCGTCGGCCATTGCTGGAGTCGTGCTGGCCGGCCTGGTGTCTGCGCTTCAGAATTACAAAGTCCTGCATCGCACCGCTAGGCGCTTCCACATCTCTTCGAAGTTTGGTGAACTCGACGTCTGGTCGCACTTTCTTGCCTCACCGGATATCGGCTGGATCCTGGTTCGAGACGTGGAGGCCGACAGGACGTATGAGGGCTGGTTGGAGGCGTACTCAGATTCCGGGGACGATGCCCAACTCCTGCTGCGCGACGTGCGGATTTTCGAGAGTGAGGCCGGGGCAGAACTTTACCGTACGAAGCGCGTATACTTGGGAAGGGACAAGCACGTCCTCGTAATTGAAACCCGTGAGTAGGAGGTGCCTTATGTCTGAATCGGTACCGCCGTTGAGAGAGGGCGGGCTAAATCGAGGTGGGAAGAACCGCGATCCGATGCGGCCTCGGCCTGCGGGCTCACCACCTGCCACGGGGGTGCCTGGTTTGTCGCGGCCGGCTCAGCCGCAATACCCCGGGCCGCACTCCCCAGCCCGGCCGAGCCATCCCGAGGGAGTAAAGGTGCTCACGGAGCAGAGCCCGATTGAAGCAGGCACGTTCAACAAGGGTGGAATCAATTGGCAGCCGATGACGCCCCGGCCCGACTTCGTCCCGGCACTGATCGGTCCGCGTGAGGCCAAAACTCCAACGCCCTGAGGGAGCTCAAGGGGAACCATCCAGACTGTGTATGCGAAACGCCGCCGGTGAGCTTCACCCGGCGGCGTTTCGCGTTGAGGGCGTTCGCAGTCAGGCCGAGGGGCGCTTGTACTGCGGGTCGTTGTACATCTTGAACTGGCGATAGACCTTGGGCACCACGCGGCCCGATGCGATGTCCGCCAGCAGGGTCGACAGCTCCTCGGCGAGGTCGTCGCGCTGAAGGCGCATCACTTCCAAGCGCTGGTTGCAGCGCTCGCGGAAATCGGGCGTGGCGTCGCCGCGCGCCGCCTGCTCGGCCATGTGGTAGATCTTCAGCTCGATGATGCTGAGCTTGTCGACCAGCGAGCCGACGGTTTCAGCCATCGGTTCCCCCGCGGGCGGCTCGCACGGCTTCCATCACCGCTTCGTCGATGCGCTCGATCAGGTCGTTGCGCCGCTGGTTCAGCTTGTCGACGGCGCGCTTGGCGGCCGCCACCTGGTGGTCGTCGTCCACGCGCGCCTTGTCTTCTTCATGCCACAGCTCGACGTTGGTCTCGGCCAGGCGCGCGATCAGGGTGCCGATGCTCTCGTTCATTTCCATGTCCCGTTGGCGGGGCGGCGGCCCCGGTGACAGCGGCGCGAATGTACACGGGGGCGCATCCCGGCGCCACGCCCGCGTTTGCCGCGTCCGCTTCCCGCGCTATCTTCAGCGCGTTCCGGAGCCCTCTCCGCGGGTGATCTCGCTTCTCCGATCCACAGGTCCATCGTTGGCGCTGGTTCCGCTCCCCCGCTCGGCGCGCGTGCTGATCGTGATGATGAGCGCCGTGGGCGACGCCGTGCACGTGCTGCCGGTGGTCACCGCGCTCAAGCGTCACGATCCCACGCTCCACATCACCTGGGTGCTCCAGCCCGGCCCGGCCTCGCTGGTGCGCGGGCATCCCGGCGTGGACGAGATCGTCATCTTCGAGCGCAAGGGCGGCTGGCGCGCCTTTGCCGACGTGCGGCGCAAGCTGGCGGGGCGGCGGTTCGACGTGGTGCTGGATCTCCAGGTGTACTTCAAGGCCAGCATCGTCACCGCGCTGGCGCAGGCGCCGGTGAAGCTAGGGTTCGACCGGGCGCGTGCGCGCGACTGGAACTGGCTGGTCACCGGCCCCCGGATTCCGCCCCACGCGCCGCAACACGTGCAGGACCAGTACTTCGAGTTCCTGGATGCGCTCGGCGTCGCGTACGAGCCCGTGGAGTGGAACCTGGGTCCGTGGCAGCACGAGCAGGCCGCGCGTGATGCGTTCCACGCCGGCCTGTCCCGTCCGTCAGCGTGCCTGGTGATCGGCAGCACGCATCCCGAAAAGGAGTGGGGGGCGGAGCGATGGGCCGCGCTGGCCGATGCGCTTTGGGATCGATACGGGCTGCAGCCGGTGCTGGCGGGCGGCCGCTCGGAGCGGGAACTGGAGACGGAGCGCGAGATCATGGCCCGCGCCCGGCATCCCATCGTCTCCACGCTCGGCGTGCCGTTTCGCGAACTGGTGGGGATCATCGACGGATCGGCGCTCACCGTCTCGCTCGACACGGGGCCGATGCACATCTCCGTCGCGCTGAACACGCCAACGATCGCGCTGATGGGCTACACGAATCCGAAGCGCACGGGGCCATACCGCTATCGGGAGCTGATCGTAGACGCGTACGGCGATCCCGGCGAGGATTATCCGGTGTCAATCGAAAAGCGCCCCGGCCGTACGAGCCGGATCACCGGTGAACAGGTGCTGGAGAAGGTGGAGATTTGGGCGCGGACGTACCAGTGAACGCGCGGCTCGACAGCATCGCGGTGGTGATGATGAGCACCGTGGGCAATGCGGTGCACACGCTGCCGGTGGTCAACTCGCTCAAGGCGCACCGGCCGCAGGCACGGATCACGTGGATTCTGCAGCGTGGCGCGGCGGCGCTCGTCGAAGGGCACCCGGCGGTGGACGAGACCGTCGTGTTCGACAGGGACCGTGGGCTCGGCGGACTGCGTGACCTGCGGCGGGCACTGGCGGGCCGCCGCTTCGACGTCGCGCTGAACCTGCAGGCGTACTTCAAGGCGGGCGTCGCGACGTCGCTGACGCGCGCGCCGGTCCGCGTCGGCTACGACCGGGCGCGGGCGCGCGACCTCACTTGGCTGTTCAGCACGCACAAGCTTCCGGCGCGTCCGCGTGCGCACGTACAGGATGAGTTCCTGGAATTCCTCGACTTCCTGGGCGTGCCGCGGCGGCTGGAGTGGGGGCTGGAAGCCTCGGAGGAGGAGCGCGCGCGCTACGCGCCGCTGCTTCCGGAGTCGAACCGACCCACGGTGGCGATGGTGGTCGGGACGACGAAGCCGGAGAAGGAGTGGCCAGCGGAGCGGTACGCTGTGCTGGCTGACCGGCTGGCGGGCGAGTTCGGCGCGCGGACGGTGCTCGTCGGCGGGCGGTCGGCGCGGGAGGAGGAGGCGGCGGCGACCATCCGGCGGCTCGCCCGGAAACCGCCGCTGGACCTGCGGGAGTGGGACCTGCGGCGCCTGGCGTACCTGACGGAACGGGCGGACGTGCTCGTGTCGCCGGACACGGGTCCGCTGCACGTGGGCGTCGCGCTCAACACGCCCACGGTGGCGCTGATGGGCTACACCAATCCCAAGCGATACGGCCCATACCGCCGCTTTCTGGACCTGATGGTGGATGCGTTCGGTGAGCCGGGCGAGGATTACCCCGTGACGGCGGGGCACCGGCCGGGGCGGATGGGGCGCATCACGGTAGAGGAGGTGGCGGAAAAGGTCGAACGCGCGCTGCAGAACTATCCCAGGACCAGCCCGCGCGGCCAGCCGTCGCCGTAGCCTTCACGCACCGCCTTCCAGCCGTCCGGATCGATGGGCGCGCGCAGCTTGCGGGCGGAGCGGGCCAGCCGCCGCAACTCCGCCGCCCGGCGCGCACGCGGGACGGGGCCGGGGTGCACGCGCGCCTTGTCGAAGTCCAGCAGCCACACCTCGGGCGCGGTGTCGCGCTCCACCACCAGCAGGTTGCGCAGGTTCACGTCCGGGTGCGCCACGCCGGCCTCGTGCATCGTCGCGATCTGGTGTCCCGCTTCGCGCAGCATCGCCTCGCGCCGCCCCTCCGCCGCCGATTCCAGCCACGCAGCCGCGTCCGTCGCGCCCGGGATCAACAGCGTGGCGAGCGTGGCATGGTACCCCAGCGTCCGCGGGCGCTCGATGGCGGCCAGCACCCGCGCCGTCCGGACGCCACCCGCGCGCGCCCGCTCCGTGGCGCGAAGCTCATCGAACGCGCGGTTCCCGCCGAAGTAGCGCGATGAGTTGATGCGCTGCACCAGCCCGCCGCGACGGTAGTGGCGCACGACGGCCTTTTCGCCCGTCTGCAGCAGCACGACGGGGTGCGCCTGGCGCCCGCCGCCCCGCATCTCCACGGCCGAAAGCGCCTTTTGCTCCACCAGCAGGCGCGCGGCGTCTTCGTAGCCGCCGCGCACCAGCATGCGAGCGCCTTCGTGCTCCAGCGGAACGAAGTCCGCCAGAGCGTGCCGGCCAACGTAGGTCTTCCAATCCATGCCCGGGAACCTGCCGTGCGCGAGGGGGGACGGCAAGGTGCGCCCCCTCCCGAACGGACTACCCTGGCGGGCTATGGGGAGGTTCGACTGGGGCCCGCGCATGCCTCAAGCGCCCCCCATCCCCAGCCCTTCCCCCGCAAACGGCGCGGGGGAAGGGAGCCAGTGCCGTGCGTCACACCGGCCTTTCCGCGATAGCCTGTCATCCTGAGCCCCAAGCGCACCAAACCAGCCCGCACACCCTTCCTCGCGGGGCGAAGGATCTAGCGCGGGGCACTTACAAGCTTGGGCGCGGCAGCGGTCACCCGTGCAGAGGCCGCGAAATCGGGGCGTCTCAAATGGGGCCGGCGCATGCCGCGGCTGCCCTCTCCCCCGGCCCCTCTCCCGCAAGCGGGAGAGGGGAGAATCCGACTGCGCTTCGGCAGGTGTGGCGCACACGATGTCATCCCGACGGAGCGGCCACGCCGATCCCGGCCTCCGCGACGTAGACCGCAGCGACCGAGGGATCCGCCACACACTTTGCGATACGCGGTGCGGCCGAGGAGGGCACAGGTTCGCTGTCTTTGGGGTGCCGCCGGTGGCGTACAGGCGCGCGGACGATGATCAGGCTTTGAAGCGTCTGCCGCTTCGGCGCAGAGTCGCGTCCTGTGTGGCGGATCCCTCAGTCGCTGCGAACTGCCGTGAGCGGGCAGGTTCGGGGCGGGCGCTCCATCGGGATGACAGATAATGCGGTGGGGCCGGCGATGTGGAGGGTTCGCAGCGGTCGCTCCATCGGGATGACAGATCGAGTGGTGGGCCGGCGATGTGGAGCGGCGTCAGGGGGTGCTTGAATGCGGCGCGCGTTCGCCGGGGAGGGCAGAGGCCCAGCGGAGAAAGGTTTCCAGCGCTGGATTGCCTCGGAGCGGCAGTCGCGGGCGGAAGCGCATGCCCTGCATCACCTGCACATCTTTTTCGATGAAGCGGGTGAAGAGGAAGCGCGCCACGGCCAGGCGCAGGCGCGCCATTCCCGGCAGGCCGCCGCGCCGAGTGGTGAACACCGGCGTCACCTCCACCTCGCCGCCGACAGGCACGAAGGCCAGGAGGAGCGCGCTGCGCGTGCGGCCGAGATCGCTCTCCACCGTCACCGTGCTGCCCGCCCAGCAGTTGATCTGCACGCGGATGTGGTCGCCGGAAATCCGCTTCATGATGCGGTCGGCCAGGCCCGTTCCCGTCACCCGCGACAGGTAGCGCATCCGCATCCGGCCCGGCTCCGGCACGTCTACCTCGGGTCGCTCGCGGAGGGCGCGGCCGTGCACGGTGCTCAGGTGCTGCTCGTCGAAGCCGTTCGCCGCCGGGGCATACCAGGCGCAGCGGAGGCGCACGGGCCGGCCGTGCGAGGTCAGCAGTTCGTCGTCCGCGAACGTCTCGAACCCCGGCACCGGGCCCGGCGCCCCGTCCCCCATCCACACCCAGATCCCGCCCAGCCGCTCCGCCACGGCATACCCAGGCTGCCGTGCGGATGCCGGCGCGCGCCCGCCGCCGGGAAGCTCGCCGGCGCCCTCCCGGTCCCACGCCCAGTGATGCAGCGGGCACTGCAGGTGATCGCCCACGACGCAGCCGTTGCCCAGGTGCGCACCCATGTGCCAGCAGTGCGGTGCCAAGGCCCCCACAGTACCCGACTCCGCGCGGAAGAGCACCACCTCGTCCTGGCCGATGCGGCGCGTCAGCACTCGCCCGCGGGGCAGGGAAGACGAGGGCGCGAGCAGGTACCAGGCGGCGGCGCGAGATGGCGGATCGAAGACGAACGGCGTTTCGGCGGGTGCGGTCATGGAGCGGGCGAGGCGGGGAGATGGCCGGCGGTGCCCAGGTGCAGCAGGATGCGCCGGATGAGGTTCGGCGCGTCGGGTGTGCGAAAGTAGTGATCCGCACCCCATACGGGATAGATCGCGCCGCCGTCCACGATGGCGTCGGTCAGCAGCGTGCTCCCGTCGTTGGGACCGAGCGCGGCGAGCTGGCGATGGCGCGTCGCGAGGGCGCCCGAGGTGTGTTCCGAGAGCGGGCACGCGATCACGTTGACGAGGTGCACGCCATCAGGCGCCACGGCGCGCGCGGAGAGCGGCGACCCGGGCGCGTGCCCCAGCTCGCGGATCAGGCGGAAGTCCGCACGGTGGCGCGCGAGGAACGCGCGAACCATCGTGCGCCTCCACCACGGCCCGGCGAAGAACTGGTCCACCAGCGGCGTTCCGTGCACCAGGCCGCAGACGTTGATCCACGCGCGCACCTTCCGCAGCGGCGCCCCCCCTGCATCCAGCGCCACCCGCACGTCCGCCCCGCCCTTGCTGAGCGAAACCAGGATGACGGAGCCGTCCGCCTCCTTCGCCAGCGCCTCGCGGATGATCCGTGCGTTCTCCGTGACGCCGCCGGTGCTGCGCGTAGGGATGCGTTCGGCGCTGATCCCCAGCTCGCGAGCGACGGCCAGCACGGCTGCGCCATCCGCGCCGATCTGCGGATACTCGCGCCAGAACGCGGCAGGCGCGATCAGCAGCCGCGCAGAGGTGGGCGGGAGCGGCGCAGCGGGATCGACGGCATCCACCGCCTCGATGAATGCGCGGTGCGGCTCCGCGTTGCGGATGCGGTCGTACAGCAGCGCCGTCGCGGAATCCACCCCGTGCTCGCGTGTGACCTCCGCCAGCTTGCGTGAGCTGAGCGCAGCGGAATCACATTCCCCGTAGCTGTCACGAGACGGCTCCGTAAGCCCCGGCCCAGCGCCTCCGGTGGATGTCTGCATCAGCGTGTTGTGGGTCAAAGCCTCTGATCCCTGATCGCCGAACCGAACGAAAAAACTTGCATTCAGCTCCTGCAGCGCCCATATAGACGCACGCTCGCAACCCGAGCCCTCCCTGCCGACCTGCAACCCCGATCAAACGAGGCGACGATGAAGTGGCTCATGACCGCCGTGCTCACGCTCTGTGCGACGCCCGTACTTGCCCAGGCGCCCGCCGCCGCACCGGCCAATGCCGCCGTAAGCTCCGTGCGTTCGATCTACACGGCGGCGCGCGGCTACGTACTCGCCGCCGCCGAGCAGATGCCGGCGGACCAGTACGGGTTCCGGCCCACGGAGAGCGTCCGCACCTTCGGCCAGCTGGTCGGGCACGTCGCCAATGCGGAGGGCGCCATCTGCTCCGCCGTTCTGGGTGAGCAGCCGCAGAACGCGCAGAACGCCGAGGAGCTCACGGACAAGGCGGCGATCATCGAGGCGCTTCGTGCGGCGAACGCCATCTGCGACCGCGCCTACGCCATCTCCGACGAGGCGGCGCTGCGCACGGTGGGGCTCTTCGGCCAGGAGCGGACGGCGCTGGCGGCACTGGTGATGAACGCCGGGCACGACTTCGAGCACTACGGCAACATCGTCACGTACATGCGCATCAAGGGCATGGTTCCGCCGTCGAGCCAAGGCAACTGAGGTGACGTAGGTATTCGCCCGCGGGAACCGAAGCCCCTGCCGATTCTGGCGCGGGCTTCGGTCAGTTGTGTTGCCCAGCCGGGGAGTACCGCCTCATCATCTTTTGTACTTCGTCGATCGTATATGCCGGTTTCCGGGAATGAATCACCGCGTGACAATTGGGGCAGACAGGGCGCAGATCCTTCACAGGATCAACAATGTACTCTTGCTTGATCTCGGATAACGAGATTAGGTGGTGCACGTGGATGATCGAGCCGGCGTCTGGTCCGTAGATCTCCCCTAGGCCGATTCCACATACCGCGCACCGCCTTCCGTAATAGGATAGGCATCTACGCCGCGCTTCCCGGTCCCTCTCGTACGCATTTATCTGAATCTTGGTAACAGCCCCTTCGCGAAAACTCCGTGTTGGCTCCACTTCCTCGGGGAGCGTTATTTCGGATTCTTCGGTAAGTAGTTGTGCTCCCAAATAGCTCCGCACGTCAAGTTTGCCAGACCGGTGGGTCACACGGAGTTGGTGATCCTTGAGCGCAAGATTCCACCGCCTCGAACCGGTTAGTCCCGTTGGGGCGAGTGTTTCCTCAACGACTAGACTGGCCACGAGAGCGTATGGAACGACGTGATGATCCCGAGGCTGGTCGGTGTTCGTTCTATATACCACCAAGTTGGGCCCTTCACGGCCATCTGCCCTTGCGGCTTCCGTGCGAGTTTTCCATGTGCTCGGATACATGCCAAACCAGCCTGAAGCGATATTGGCGAGGACTACGTATTCGCCTCGCACCTCCAACTCGGTTTTCGATTGGTCCACTAAACTTGGCATGAAGAACTCATCTGAAATGGGATTGGTCTAAGCGGAGGTGTATGGATAGCTCATTCGCGCTGTCAACGGCTGCTGTCTCGGACCACATAATATCGATTTCGTGCCAGCCACTGCTCCGTCGTTCGGCCGCCGCACCAGCGGATGCGGACCGTCACGTTCTCCGGGGCGCCGGCGCCGAGGCCGAAGTGCAGCCGGGTGTCGTGCTGCGATGAGAAGCCGTTGGCGGCTTGCACCTCGCGCGTTTGCTGGCGCTCGCCCGGGATGAGCACCGTAGCCGTGGAGCCGTAGGCTTCGCGGCCGCATGTGGTGCCATTGCCTACCAGGCGCAGGCCGATCCAGTGCGATGCCTCGGCCTTGGCGGACGGAGAGTTGCGCAGGAGGGTGGGGCCGGCGTGCTGGTTGGCGATCACCACGTCCTGGCGGCCGTCGCCGTCCAGGTCGGCGATGGCGACGCCGCGCGAGTTGTCGCCCGCGGTCAGGCCCGCGAGCGGGGCCACATCTACGAACTGCGGACGGGCGCCGCCACCGCGGTTCAGGTACACGCGGCGCTTTTCGTTGGGATAGGTGCAACGGCCCCGGATGTCTCCCCACATGTCGGCATACGTGTGCACCTCGCGGCCGGCCTGCATCAGCTTGTGGTTCACGTACCAGTAGTCCGGGCACCCGGCGTACCGCTCGTCCAGCCGGTCGTCGACCATGCCGTTGGCCTGCACGATGTCGGGCCAGCCGTCGTTGTTCAGGTCCCCGACCCCCGCGCCCCACCCGAACCGGTCCTCGTTCAGCGCGCCGCGGCCCGTCGCCTCGTCGCGCAGGCGGGGTGTGCCGCGGGCGTCCGGGCCGCGGTTCATCCACAGCAGCGATCCCTCGGCCTGCAGCTCCTGGTGCACGTTGCTCACGTACACGTCGGGCCAGCCGTTGCGGTCGAAGTCGGTGATGGACGAGTTCATCCCCTTGTACGTATCCATCCCCACGTGTCCGAAAAGGCGCCCAGACACGCGGCGGAACCCGCGTCCGCCCTGGTTCAGGTACAGGTCGTCGCGCCCGAAGTCGCTGGCCAGGTACAGGTCCGTCCACCCGTCGCCGTTCAGGTCGGCCGTGCCGATGGAAAGCGTCCAGTGCGTCTCCGGCATCCCCATCGCTGCCGCGTCCATCTCCACAAAGCGCCCGCCGACGTTGCGCAGAAGCACGTTGCGTCCGCCGTTCCGCGCGTCGTGCCAGCCGTCGTGCATGAAGCGGAACATGCGGCGGTCTCCGTCGAACTCCGGCTGCGGCAGACGGAAGATGTTCAGGCGCGTGGGCCGCGCGTACCCGGGCAGCCACGGATTGAGCACGTTGCCGATCAGCAGGTCCGGACGCCCGTCGCGGTCGTAGTCCAGCACGTTGGCGGCGACGGAAATGGAGTACTCCGGCATCCCCGCCGCCACGGACACGTCCTCGAACTCCACGCGTCCGGTTTCCGCCAGCCGCGAGCGCAGCAGCCGCGTCCGCCCGAAGGAGACGGGAACCAGCAGGTCCAGCGCGCCGTCCTCGTCGTAGTCGAAGAACAGTCCGTAGGACGTGAAGCCGTGCCGCTCCGGCACCATCCGGAGCGAGTCCAGCGCGGGAACGGCGACCCGCTCGAAGCG
>NZ_DATBNB010000146.1 GCF_036554565.1 Longimicrobium sp.
GTTCAGCTGGATACTGGTTTCCAGCAGATGCATGAGGCGCCTCCCTTCTCGCGTGATGGGTTCGGTGCCTCATGCTTCTTTTTTGACCTCATGTCAAGACAACGCTACGCTATCAATTCATTCGCCCCAGCGGAGCCGAGGCCTCGGCTTCCTGACCGCTGCCGCGCCCAAGCTGAGAAGTGACGCGAGCCAGATCCTTCGGCCCGCGGGCCACGGCGTGTGGGCGGGTGCGGCGTGGCTTGGCCTCAAGGATGACAGGGTGACGCGCCACGATCGAGGTGACGCGCCACACTGGCTCCCTTCCCCCGCGCAGTTTGCGGGGGAAGGGCTGGGGATGGGGGGCGCCGCGGACGCATCGAACCCAGCCTCATCCAGCACGAAGTTCTCCCCTCTCCCCGCGCAGTCTGCCGGGGAGGGGACAGCGGACGGGGCACCCCGAAGTTGCCGAACGCACGAAGGGCGGCCGTTTCGAGCCGCCCTCACGTCATCTCATGCACACCATCCGAATCGCTTACGCCGCTTCACCCTCGCCCGCGTGCTGCTCGTGTCCGGGGTAGTGGCGGCGCAGCGTATCCAGCCGCTCCATGTCCTCGCGCCACACGGACTTGAGGATGGGGTGCCGCTCCATGTACACGCGAAGCCCGTCCACCAGCGCGTCGAGGTTCACGTCCTCGAAGTCCTCGGCAAAGGTGGGGCTCTCATCCGCCGGGGCCGGCGCCAGGGCCGACGTGGGCGCGTCGCCCAGCCACACCACGCGCCCGTCGGCGAACTGAATGCCCACGCGCTCGCCATCCGTGGCGTAGCTCCGCGCGCCCTCCCACGGCATCACGTCGTGCACCTCGCGGCCGTCGGGGCCGGGGCGCGGCAGGTAGAAGCGGTCCGGAAGGCGAATCTCGCGAACGGCAGCCATCGCGGGAGCTACGGGCGGTGGGTTCAGAATGCGAAATGGGCGCCCGAAGGCGCCCATGGGGTCAAGCCACGAACTCGGCCGGCTCACGGCGGGCCGAAGGAGCGCCGGGCTGCGCCACGGTTCCGTCGATGCCTTCGGGGTGAATGCGCTCCAGCTGCGCACGCACCTCCACGAAGCGCTGCGCCTGCGCCACCAGGCCGCGCCGCTCCAGGAACTCGTTCAGGTGGCCGAGCACCGAGCAGAGCGCGTCGTACCGCTCTCCCACGCGCCGCAGCCGGCGGATCTCGCGCACCAGGCGCAGCACCGCGTCGGGGTGAAGGGCGGCGATGTAGCGCTGGTCCGCCTCGGCCAGGTCGCGCTCGCGCTCCACCACGTACGTCAGCTCGCCGTCGTCATCCGGGGCATGCACCACCACGCGCGCGCTCTCGCCCGTCTGGTAGTCCAGCACCACCTGCGGCTCCCACGGACCGGGCGTGGCATCGCAGGCGAGCGATTCGATCTGGAACAGCTCCTGGTCCGACGGCGGAGTGTGCTTGGCCATGGATGGGGACAGGGAGTGCGGCGCGTCGCGCGCGCGAAGCCGGGGGTACGGCGGGGTATGGATCGGAAACGATGGAGACGGCGGGCACCCTTCGCAAGCCCTTCGGGCTCGTTTCGGGACACAGATGGGCTCCGAATGGAGGTGCTGCGACGCGGACCTACTCCGCGGCCGGTGCCGGTGCAGGTGCGTCCACCGGGCCGGCGACCAGCCCCTTTTCCTCGGCGGCGATCTCCGGGCGGCGGCCGCGGAAGTAGCGCACCGCCTCCATCCCCAAGCCGCAGGTGAACGCCCATGCGCCCCCCGTCGCAAAGCCGCCGAGCACGTCCGAGGGATAGTGCACGCCCAGGTACAGCCGCGACGCCCCTACCAGCAGGATGACGAGGACGGCCAGCGAGTAAGTCGCGATCCGCGTGGCCCGGGTAGGCATCAGCCGGCCCAGCAGGAACCCCAGCGTGCCGTAGATCACGATGGAGGTCATCGCGTGGCCGGACGGGAACGAGGCGTTCCCCACGTGCGGGGTGCGCCAGGGAAAGACGTCGGGGCGCGGCCGGTTGAAGAACTCCTTCATCGTCATGTTGATCAGCCCCGCCCCCAGCATCGAAATCCACAGGAGCGCGGCGGACCACCGGTGGCGGTTCAGGAGCAGGAAGGCCGTGGCCACCATCACCACCATCCACACCACCAGCCGCGCACCCAGGGCGGTCACCTCCAGCATGAAGCTGTCGAGGGCCGGCGTCCCGTTGACTGACATCCACCGCAGCACCGCCTCGTCCAGCCGCAGGGTGTGCCCGGCGACCACGGCGCGCGCCAACTCGGCGAAGAGCACCGCCCCGATCAGCACGCACGACAGGCCGATGAACAGGAACGCCCCCACGGCGGCATAGAAGCCCTCCACGTGTCGGCCGATCCACCGCAGCAGCGCGAACAGCAGGTCGCGCAGGCGGTGGATGGCCCCGCGGCGCGGGTCGGTGCGGCGCTCCAGGGGGAGGGTGGGAGGGCGCGTGCTCATGCGGGCGCCGGGGCGCACGATCCATACCGGGGTTGCGATCAGGCGGGGCCGCGCGTACGCTCCCGCTCATGATCCAGGTAACTGACGTGGTGAAGGAGTTCGGCGGCCCGCTGGCGCGCTGGCGCGGCGAGGGGGTGCGCGCGCTGGACGGCGTGACGCTGCACGTGCCCGCCGGCGCGGCGGTGGGCATCGTGGGGCCCAACGGCGCGGGGAAGAGCACGCTGATCCGGCTG
>NZ_DATBNB010000147.1 GCF_036554565.1 Longimicrobium sp.
CTGCTGGTACGTAGCCGCGCGCAGCGGAGCGCGGCCGCGGTGGCTGATCCGGCTCCGGCCGCGCCACTCGCCCGAGCCATACTCGTTGACCTCGCTGCCGGCCAGCTTCACCACCGCGCGGCTGCTGTCGTATTCCCGGAAGTCGCCGACCAGGCCCAGGGTGATCGCGTTGTAGAGCGGGCTGCTTCCCGGGATGCTGTCCAGCAGCACGCTCTCTTCGAAGCCGCTGTAGCGCGCCAGAAGCTGCTCGGCCACGACCGCCTTCTGCCGCTCCAGCATCTGCCTGCGTTCGGCGGCCATGCGGATGCGCAGCGGCATCCCCTCGCCGGAGCGCCGGTGCGGGCTCGCGTGCGCCGCCTTGACCACCTCCAGAAACCGGGCCGCGGCTCCCGTCAGGACGCGGCCGTCCGTGTGCGCCTTCACCCGCTCCACCCACTGCGAGGCCGATAGCGCCGCCATCTCCGAGAAGGGGAGCAGCGCACGGGCGATCGCCAGCGCGTTGACCCTGTCGCACTCCTTGAAGAGCTCCTCGAACTCCGGCAGCAGGCGCCCCCATAAGCTCTTCAGCCGCGCCAGCTCCGCCGCCGAACGCGCGCGCAGCAGCATGTACTCCCGGGCGTGGGCGTCCATCGCGGCCCGCTCCGCACACTTCGGCAGCTGTGCCTGCGTGAACTTTCCGTCCTTGACCAGGATGCAGGCCAGGTCCGCGTCGCGCGGGTCCATCTTCTCGGGCGTATAGCGCGTCGCCTCGCGCTCGCGCTTGACCGCCAGCGTATGCAGCACGACGTACTTCAGTCCCGCCGCCTCGAAGCTCTCCGCCGCCAGTTCCCAGAAGTAGCTGGCCGGCTCCATCCCGATCAGAACGTGGTCGAGACCGTGGCGCTTGCAGAGCCCCTGGATGATCGGCTGAAGCGCCCCTGCGAGCTGCTGGGACGGGCAGTTGATGCGCTTGCGCCCCAGCGTCTCTCCCCCGTGCGTAAAGCTGACCGCCTGCTTCTCCTTCGCCAGGTCCAGACCAACGATCAGCGGCTTTCCCTCGAGCTGTGCCAGACGCCGGCGCTGTTTCTCCTGCTGGCGCAGGCTCCCCCGGGTGGGGGGAAGAAGAAGATCGATTGAAGGCTCTTCCGGACTCGCCAGAACGGACGTATGCTTCGACATGGGCGGTTGACCTCGCTGTCGTTGGGGATCCCTGGGTAAAACCCGCACTCCCCCAACTTGAGGCAACCGCCCTCTGCTTTCCTACCTTCCTCCCTAACGATTCTGAGTGGGTGTTGCTAACCCCCCAGAATCACAAAGAAGCGCTGACTTCCTGAGGGAGCGCACCACGTGTAACCTGATTCCACACAACCGCCTGCGCGCGACCGAAGGACCTGCTCTCCGGCGAGGCGGGGCCGGCTTCATGCCGCGCGACCAGCCCCTCGGTTTGCGCCAGCGAGGTCCTTCGGTCGGCGCCATGGCTTTTTCGTACCAGCAGATAGCGGAGCGGCGCCTCCCTCAGGAAGTCAATCGCGGTGAGCGGATTGGCGTCCGGCCTCCCTTCCCCCGCGTCCTCCGCGTGATGCGTTTGGATGTACGCGAAA
>NZ_DATBNB010000148.1 GCF_036554565.1 Longimicrobium sp.
CTCGCCGTCCGCGGTGCGCGGCAGCTCCGCCCAGCCCACCACCTGGCCCGCGTTGTTGATGTCGGTGCCGCCGCTGAAGAACCCGCCCAGGGTGCCCAGGTCTTCCATGCCCCCCGACGGCCTCCAGCGGAACGCGTGGTAGGCGGCCCAGCCGAACTCCGTCAGTTCCGCCAGCTGCGAATGGCCGGTGACCAGCCCGGCGCGGTTGATGGCGCGCGCCTCGCTGGCGCGGCCCGGCGCGTTGCCGAACGTGCCCAGGTCCTGCATGCCCCCCGCGGGCGTGTGCAGGAACGCGTGGTTCCGGCCGCCGCCCACGTCCGAGGCGCCCACCACGTACCCGGCGTCGTTCATGTCGTACGGGTGGCTGGAGCCTCCGCCCAGGGTGCCCAGGTAGCCGACGTTTCCACCGCTCACGTAGAAGCTGGGGGCGGCCGCGGCCTCCGGTGTGGCCGCCACGGGCGACTCGTCGCTGCACGAAGCAAGGAACAGCGCGGCAAAGGCCAGGAGCGGCACCGCGCGCTGCAGGCGCGGCGAACGCGGGAGGGCGGTCGGCATCAGGATGGTCTCCGGAAGCGGTGGAGCGGAGGAGGACTTCAAAACTAACGGAGGCTGCGAACTTCCGCAACTCGTTGCACTGCTGCAAGATACCTGGAGAATGAACGGTCCGCCGCCGATGGTTTCGGGCCGTCGCGCCCGGGCCCGAACGCGCCGCGGGGCGCATCCGGAACCCGGATGCGCCCCGCGGCGCCATCATGATACGGCCGAACCTTAGCGGGCGACGCGGCGCTCGCGGATGCGGGCCGCCTTGCCGCGCAGGTTGCGCAGGTAGTACAGCTTGGCGCGGCGCACGCGTCCGAAGCGAACGACTTCCAGGCTGCCGATCATGGGCGAATGCAGCGGGAACGTGCGCTCCACGCCGACGCCGCCCGAGATCTTGCGGACCTTGAAGGTTTCCTGGATGCCGCCGTGCTTGCGCGCGATGCAGACGCCCTCGAACGCCTGGATGCGCTCCTTTTCACCCTCGCGCACGCGCACGTTCACCTTCAGCGTGTCGCCCGGACGGAACTGGGGGATGTCCGAGCGAAGATATTCCTTCTGGGTCTCGATGAACGGATGCATGGGTCCTCGGTCTTTCTCTGAATAAGTGGAGAGGTTGGGCCGTCCGGAACGGGTCCGGCCATCGTACCCAACATCAACTGTGATCCGGGGCCTCCCAGAGGTCCGGACGCCGCTCGCGCGTCAGGGTTTCGCCCTGCTCGCGCCGCCAGGCGGCGATTCTGGCATGGTCGCCCGAAAGAAGGATCTCGGGCACCTTCAGCCCGCGATACTCCGCGGGCCGCGTATACGAAGGCGCGCTGAGCGAGCCGTCGTAGTGGCTGTCGGTCGACGCCGACTCGTGGTCGGAGATGGCGCCCGGCAGCAGCCTCACCACCGCGTCGATCACGGCCAGGGCCGGGATCTCGCCGCCAGACACGATGAAGTCTCCCAGCGACACCTCTTCGGTGGCCAGGTGCTCGGCCACGCGATGGTCCACGTCCTTGTAGTGCCCGCAGAGAAGGGTGATCTCGTCCGCGAGCGAAAGCCGAACCGCGTCCTCGTGGCCAAAGCGCCTGCCCCGCGCCGACATCAGCAGGATGGGGCCTTGCGGCCTGTCCCGCCCCTCGGGCGCCAGCGACTCCACCGCCTCCCAGAACGGCTCGGGCTTCATCACCATCCCCGCGCCGCCGCCGTAGGGCAGGTCGTCCACCGTCTGGTGGCGGTCGTGGGTAAAGTCCCGCAGCTGCACCAGGTTGTAGCTCACCAGCCCCGCCGCCGCCGCCCGGGACGGAATGCTCAGCCCCAGCGGCCCCCGGAAGAAGTCGGGGAAGAGCGTGACCACGTTCACGCGCATCACAGCTCCAGCAGCCCCACGGGCAGGTCCAGCTCCAGCACGCCCTCGGCGGGGTCGATCCGGCGGATCATCTCCCGCACGAAGGGGATCAGCAGCTCGTCGCGCCCCTCGCGGGCCACGCTCAGGAGCGGCCCCGAGGGAGCATCGTACAATTCCCTCACCGTGCCCACCTCGCCCTCGGCCTCGGTGATCACCTTCAGGCCCAGGACCTGGTGATAGAACACCTCGCCCTCCTCCGGCGGCGCGGCGTCGGTGCGGGCGATCAGCAGCGACCGGCCGCGCAGCTCGTCCTGCGCCGGCGACCGTCCCGCGTGCTCCCGCGCCTTCACCAGCATGCCGCCCTTGAAGGGGCGGGCCCGCTCGATGGTCAGGCGGTCGTCGGACGGCCTGCCCCGCGCGTCGCCGACGATCAGGACGCGCCCCGCCGCGAAGGCCGCGTCGGGACGGTCCGTCTCCAGCCGGACGAACAGCTCGCCCTTGATGCCGTGCGGCTTCTGAACCGACCCGACGATCAGGAACTCGGGCTCGTCGCCGGCCATGTCAGCGCCGGCGGTCAGCCCTGGTTCTCGTCCGCCGCGGGCTCGGTGGCCTCGGCGTCCGTGGCAACCGGCGTCTCGGCGGCCGAGGCGTCGGGCGTGCCCGGGTCGGTCGCGGTGGCGGTCGGCTCGGTAGCCTCGGCCTCCACGGCCACAGTGCCGGCCTCATCGCCCGAAGCCGCCGGAGCGGCCGAGGACGGGTCCTGGTTGTCGTCGCCGCCACCCGAAACGCGGTCGCTCACCGCCGAAACCGCGGACGAAGCCGCGTCCGAAACGGCCGCGCCGGCCGAAGCCGCAGCGCCCGAAACCGCCGCGCCAGCCGAAGCCGCCGCGCCAGCTACGGCCGAGGCAGCCGAAGCCACCGCGCCCGCCACGACCGAAGCCGCGCCGGAAACCGACTTGCCGGCCTTCTTGGCCGCGCCGGTCACCACCTCGGCGGCCTGCTCGACCACGTTGGGGGCGGGCTCGAACACGCCGGCCTTCTTGAGCAGCGACTGCACGGTGTCGGTGGGCTGCGCGCCCTTTGCGATCCAGGCGAGCGCCTTTTCGCGGTCGACCACGAGGGTCGCGGGCTCGGTGGTCGGGTTGTAGTGGCCGACCCGGGCAACGAAACGGCCGTCGCGGGCGGTGCTGCTCTCGGCGACGACGATGCGGTAGTGCGGGGCCTTCTTACGGCCCATGCGACGAAGACGGATCTTGAGCGCCATGGTTCTCCCTCGTGGGGTGGGTGGCGTCCAGGCGGGCGGCGTCTGCCCAGGCCGGACGATCGAAAAACCAGTGCGAGAGTGCGAAGGTGCGAGAGTGCGAAAGTTGTTCACTCTCGCACTTTCGCACTCAGCACTTTCGCACTTTCACGCCCTCGGCATGCCGCCGAACGGCAGCCTGGGCATTCCTCCGCCCTTGGGCATCATGCCCTGCAGGCCCTTCATCTGCTTCATGAACTTCTGCATCTCCTTGAACTGCTCCAGGAGACGGTTGATCTCGCTTACCGGGCGGCCGCAGCCGCGCGAGATGCGGAGGCGGCGCGAGCCGGTCAGCATCTCGGGGCGCTTGCGTTCCTGCTTGGTCATCGAGGTGATGATGGCCTCGATGTGCTTCATCCGCTGCGGATCGACCTTGACGTTCTTCAGCATCTTGCTGTTCACGCCCGGCAGCAGCTTCAGAAAGTTCTCCAGCGGACCCAGGTTCTGGAACTGCCGGAGCGCCATCAGGAAGTCGTCCAGGTCGAAGCGCCCGGCGCCCATCACCTTGCGCTCCAGCTTGGCCGCTTCGTCGGCGTCGAAGGCCTTCTGCGCCTTTTCCACCAGCGCGACCACGTCGCCCTGCTGAAGGATGCGCCCGGCCATCCGCTCGGGGTGGAACTCCTCGAGCCCGTCCAGCTTTTCGCCGACACCCAGGAACTTGATGGGCTTGCCGGTGACCCCGAAGATGGAAAGGGCCGCGCCGCCGCGGGCGTCGCCGTCCATCTTGGTCAGCACCACGCCGGTCACGTCCAGCGCCTCGTCGAAGCCCTTGGCGACGTTCACCGACTCCTGGCCGATCATGCCGTCGGCCACGAACAGGATCTCGGCGGGCTTCAGCTCGGCCTTCAGGCGGCGAAGCTCGTCCATCAGCTGCTCGTCGATCTGCAGCCGGCCGGCGGTGTCGAAGATCACCACGCGGTCGCGCTCGCTCCGGGCCAGCTCCAGCGCGCGGCGGGCGATCCCCACCACGTCCTGCGAGCCCGGCTCGGCGTACACCGGCACGCCCACCTGCTCGCCCAGCGTCTGCAGCTGCTCGACCGCGGCGGGGCGGTACACGTCGCACGCCACCAGCCGCGTCTGGCGCATCTCGCGCTTCATCTTGCGCGCGATCTTGCCGGCCGTGGTCGTTTTTCCGGAGCCCTGCAGCCCCACCATCATGATGACGGTGGGCGGAATGGGCGACAGGGCCAGCGAGGCCTTCTTGTCGCCCAGCATGGACGTCAGCTCCTCGTGAACGATCTTCACGAGCTGCTGGCCGGGAGAAACGGACTTCAGAACCCGCTCGCCGAGCGCCTTCACCTCCACGCGCTTCATGAAGTCGCGCGTGACCTGGAAGTTCACGTCGGCCTCCAGCAGCACGCGCCGGATCTCGCGAAGCCCCTCGCGGATCATGGGCTCGGTAAGAACCCCGCGCTGCCGCAGGCCCGAGAGTACGCCTTCGAGCTTGTCGCTGAGCTGGTCGAACACGCTATCGCCGCCGTTCGGATAAGCCGAATTCCCGCCTGCGCCGGTGCCCCGGGCAGGCGGGAGATGCAGAGCCCACCAAGATACACCCGCCCGCCCTTTTTGCCAACCCTGCCCCGGTTCGCAGGTCGTACACCGAACAACCCGTCATCCCCACCCGCCACCGCCCGCACGCCCCTGTCCACCTGTGGCGGGTTCTGCCCTGTAGCGCAAGCACACAGCAGGAGATAGCGTCACTTTACCCGTCCGGTTTCGCTCCCCGCGAGCCTTGACCGTCGATACGGTATAACGTATACTAGGGAGCGCTGATGCGTGACGATGTCAGGGTGATCTACACCGACGAATTTCGCCGCGAGCTTGGGGCGATTCCGCCGGAGCAGCAGCAGCGCGTCATGGGCCGGATCGCGCACCAGGAGCGCCGCGGCTGGGCAGATGGAGTAAAGGCGGGCGACCTGGTGCCACTGCGGGACGGAATTTGGGAACTCCGAGTGGTGGGCCGGGGAGCTGCGTACCGCGTGCTCTTTGCGCCGTTGCCCGGTGAGGCGGCTCGCCTGCTGGTGCTTACTTCGTGCAGCAGCAAGGCGCAGTTGAAGAAGCGTGCGGTGATGGATGCGGAACTCCGCCGGGCACGCGCCCGCCTGGATCACTGGCGAGAACAGCAAGGGTGAACGATGGACCGCTATGGCCTCACCACGGATGAAGTGATCGCGGAGTTCTCCCGTGATCCCGAGTTCGCGGCACTTTGGGCGGAAACGCTGCCGCGGATCGATCTCGGCATCAACATCATCCGCCTTCGTG
>NZ_DATBNB010000149.1 GCF_036554565.1 Longimicrobium sp.
ATCGAACTCCTCGGGTTTCGACGGGCTGTCGCACCCGCCCAGCATGGCGGCGCCGATGACCGTCGCCAGATAAAGCTTACGAAACATCCTCGCTTCTCCTGCATCGAGTGGAACTGCCCGGCGCGGCACCTTCCGCGCCACGCGCCGCTCAGTGATCCTGTTCCCCCGCATCAGGTACGATGGAGGACCTGGGCTTTACGAAACGCTCCCACTGCGCGAGCGCGTACGACCGCTGCCTGGGGTGCGCGCGCTCGAAGGCGGGATCGACGTTCCGGTCGCCCCCCGCGTCCTCGGAGGTGCCGAGCATGGCCGACAGGTCGGTGGTGCCGCGGATGGCGTACTTCGCCTGGCCCTCGTGCATGATCAGCTTGAGCGTGGAGGGGCTGACGTCGCTGGTGCAGGTGAGCGCGTACAGGAACGTGCTCTCGCCCACGCCGTCGTGGTCCAGGTCCGTCACGGACAGGCTGCCCTTCACGAACTCGGCGATCAGGTCGAAGTCGCACTGTCGCTGGAAGTCCGTCACGAGCCAGAGCCGCTTCCACGCGGAACCATTCCGGGCGAAGTGGTAGGCGCGGATCTCGGCGTCGCGGCATTGGGGATCGCTATCGCACGCGCTGGCCGACGGGAATTCGCCCGTCTCCGCCAGCACCACCACGTTCTCCCCCTTGGCATCCCGCCACCGGGCGCCATCGACCACGTTTCCGGTCACGTCGGCGTTCGGGGGCAGCGTCTCCGGATCGAATGAGAGCACCTCCAGGGCTGCCACCTCCGCCGGGCGGACCGGTTCGGTCGTGTCGGCGGCCAGCGCGCGGCGCGCATCGTTCCTGGAGGCGGGCTCGCACCCGAGGAAGGCTGCGGCGGCCAGACAGCCAAGAACGCGGCAGGTGGCATGAATCGACATTCTCATTTTCTATGGCGATGGAGAGAATCGGGTAGAGCCGTGCGGGAGAAGACCCATCCGGGGCATCATGAAAGCGGCGCGGATGACGAAACGGCTACCTCGGGGCGGGGTGCAGGCGCGAGGCGATCAGGCGTTCCAGGTGGCCGGTGCTGGTGCACGTTACCTCATTCCCGGCCGTATCGCGGGGCCGCGCGGTGGCCTCCAGAACGGTTTGCACCCGCGTGGCGGCCGGTGCTTCGGCGTTCAGCTGCGTGATCATGGTGACCGTGACGGCGTACGCGTCGGCATTGGGCATCGACACGGTGTGGCCGCAGTCCAGGAACCGCGCCAGGCGCTCGCCGTTCACCCGGCGCGGCATGGTCGCGGGCCCCATGCCGAAGCGCCGCTGCCCCGGATCCACGATGCCGGCGCCGGACAGGCCCAGCCCCTCGTACACGCCCGGAAGCGCAGCCCAGGCCTGGTCAACCGGCACCAGCACCACGCTGCTGTGCGCGTGCGGGCGAGCGGCCACCATCCGCACCTCCGCGCTTCCTTCCGGCGTTTCGATGATCACCGTGCTCATCCGCTCGGGCCCAACGGGAACCGAGGTCGCCTGTGGGGCGCAGGCGCAGAGCAGGACCAGGGGCAGGATGGCTGATCGCGCCATGGAGGCAATCATCGCGGTAAGGGGAAGGATGGGCACGGGCGCGAGCCGTTCCCGCCCGTGCAAGCCACTGTCCTCAGGGGGCCCGCTGCAGCTGCCTGGCGATGCGCCGCTCCATCTCGCCCGTGCTGGTGCACACCACGGGGTTGCCCGACATTTCGCGCGGGCGGGCGGAGCCCTCCACGAGCGTCTGCAGGCGGGTGACGCCCGCGCCCTCGGCGACGAGCTGGGTGGTCACCTGCAGGCGGACGGCGTACGAATCGGCATTGGGGAGGAGCCGCGTGGAGCCGCAGTCCACGAACCGCGACAGCGGCGAGTTGTCCAGGCGCCGCGGCAGCGTGGTCGGTGGCATTCCGAATTGCCGGGAAGCCTCGTCGATGACGCCGGCCCCCGTCAGCCCCAGCGCCGCATACGCACCGGGAAGCGCCGCCCACGCGCTATCCAAGGAAAGTAGAACGTTGGCGATCCGCGGCTCGGCGCGGGAACGGACGCTCGCCTCGACCAGCCCGTCGTTGGCGGTCGTC
>NZ_DATBNB010000150.1 GCF_036554565.1 Longimicrobium sp.
TCCATCGACGCGCAGAACCTGATCGCCCTGCGCACCCTGGCCGAGATGGCGCAGGCCAACGGCCGGGTAGACGAGGCGCGGCGCTGGTACGGCGAGCTGCTGTCGGTGGATCCCGTCAACGCCGACGCCCGCGCCGCCCTCGCGGCCCTGGACCGCCCCGGCGCCGACGCGGCCACCGTGGACGAGCCGGTGCAGGTGGGCACCAGCTGGGGCGGCGCGGGCGAGGAGCTGCCCGTGGCCGGCGGCGCCGACGCGGGCTTCGCGGATGATGCGGACCGTGGCGAGTTCGGGATGGTGGACCTTGCCCCGGCACCGTCCGACGGGGCCGACGCCACCGCCGGGCTGGACACGTGGGGGGACATCGCCATCGACGACGGCGCCCCCGCCGCGGCCCCCGCGCCGTCCAACGCCGATGATGGGTTCGACGCGTTCGGGTTCGGGAGCCTGGACCTGGACACGACGTCCCAGGGCGCCGCATCCTCGGGCGAGGATGCGCCTTCCGCCCCCGCGGATGATTCCGGCGGATGGCTGGACGTGGATGCGCGCGAGGACGTGGGCGAGAGCGCCGCGGCCGACGCCTCGCCGTACGATGACGATTCGCTGCTGAACGCGCCGCTCGCCGGGGCCGGGCTCCCGCTGCTGGACATGGGCGACGACTCCGCCGGGCACGACCACGGGGCCGACCACCACGACGACGTCGACCACGAGGTGGTGACCGAAACGATGGCCGAGCTGTACGCCAGCCAGGGTCTGCTTGACCGCGCGGCCGACACGTACCGCACCCTCATCGACCAGCGCGGCCCGGAGCCGGGGCTGGTGCGCCGCTTGGCGGAGATCGAGGCGCAGGCCGGCGGCGCCGCGCAGCCCGCGGGACCCTCCGCCTTCGGCGCGAGCGACGAGGAAGAGGCCGCGCCCGACTGGTTGGCCGGCGTGGATGCCTTCGCGGCGGGTGGAACCCCGGCCGCGCTGCCGGACACGGGCCTCTCGCCCTCGCTCGGTACGGTGGACTTCGGCGCGCCGGACGAACCCGAGTCTGCAGATGCCCCGGTACCGTCCTTCGACACGCCGTCCTTCGACACGCTTGCGACGACCCCCGCAGTCGGATCCTCCTCGGCCGACCCTTTCGCGGACTCCTTCGCGAACGGGTTCGACGGCGGGGACGATGCCGCGCTGCCCGAGCCGGCCATGGCGTCCGCGGACGTGTACGGAGAGCGGGACGCATGGGAGCCGCCGACGGTGACGCCCACGGAGGCGGCGGGATTCGACCTGATCGTGGTGGCGGACGACGGGGGCGAACTGCACATCCCCGCCTCCGCCGAGGAGGTCGCCGACCTGAGCGCCGACTGGACCATCGCCGCCGCCCCGCTTGACGAGGGGGACGACGAAGACGACCTGCCGCTGGCCGCCGCGGCCCCCGCGGCCCCCGCGGCCCCCGCTGGTTCCACGATGGCCAGCTACTTCCAGTCGCTGCTCTCGTGGACCCCCGGCCAGACCGCCGTCGAGACGCCGACCTACGAGGCCTCTGTCGATGACGGCACGCTGAGCATCGCCCCGGCAGCCGATCTGGATGCGGACCCAGGAGACGACTCGTCGTTCGACGCCGGTACGGGGGACCTCGGTTTCGGCGCGGCGGACGAGCCGCCGGCGCACGCCGACGCCCTTGCGGAGCCCGGGTTCCCCGCGATCGAGCCGCCGGTGGATGAGCCTTCGCCCATCGACGCGTACCTGACAGGGGCCGACACCGCGCCCCTGGACGAGTCCGCCGCGGCGGACGAGCCGTCCTCGATCGACGCGTACCTGGCGGGTGCGGAGACGGCGCCGCTGGAGGAGCCCGCCGCGCTGGACGGGTTGAGCTTCGCGGAGGTTGGGACGGACGCGGTGATCGATGCGCCCGCCCGCGCGGACGACGAGCCCTGGGCGTTCCCGGGCGACGTACCGGTCGCGGGCCCGCCGGTGGCCGAGCCGGAGCCGCTGGCGGCGGAGTTGGAGCCGCTGGACCTGGACGAGCCCTGGGCCGCGCCGGCCGCGCCCCCGTCGCCGGTGGACCTGGAAGCGTTCGAACTGAGCGACGAACTCGTCGGCGGCACGCGCTCTGCCGAGAGCACGCCCGCCGCGCAGGATCCGGCGCAGGCGGACGACGAGGGACTGCTGCCGTGGGAGCTTCCGGCCGAGCCGGCGGAGCCCGCCCCCGCCGAATCGGCGGGGGGATTCAGCTTCGAAGACTTCTTCGCGGGGAGCGCACCGGCCGCGCCCGCCGCGGCGGCGCCGGAGCCCGCGCCCGCCCCGACGCCGACGCCGGAGCCGCTGCCGACGAGCTTCCCCGCGCTGGATCCAGGGCCGTACACGCCGCCTCCGTCGGCGTTCGCGCCGCCCACCCCGCCGCCGGCCGCGCCTTCCGCGCCCGCGCCGGCCGCGGGCGCGCAGGACGAAGACGATGAGGACCTGGAAAGCTTCCAGGCCTGGCTGCAGAGCCTGAAGCGGTGAACATCGAGGTCGTCCATGGGCCCAACCTGAACCTGTTGGGCACCCGCGAGCCGGAGGTGTACGGCCGCGCCACGCTGGCCGACGTGGACCAGGCGCTGCAGGCGCTCGGGCGCGAACTGGGCGTGCAGGTGAGCTCGTTCCAGGGCAACGGCGAGGGCACGCTGGTGGACCACATCCAGGCCGCCGCGGCCCGGGTGGACGGGTTCGTGGTGAACGCGGCGGCGTACACGCACACCAGCGTGGCCATCGCCGACGCGCTGGCGGGAGTGGCGCGGCCGTACGTGGAGGTGCATCTTAGCAACGTGTTTGCCCGGGAGCGCTTCCGGCACCGGTCGTACCTGGCGGCCGGGGCGGTGGGCGTAGTCTCGGGCTTCGGCGTGGACAGCTACCTGCTGGGGCTTCGGGCCCTGGTGAACCATTTGAACCGAAGTGCGTGAGTGCGTCGAGTGCGTGAGTGCGGTAGTAAACAGACGAACTTCCGCACTAACGCACTCCCGCACTAACGCACTCTGTTAAAGGAGAATTCGTGGCGACGACGGCCGATTTCCGGAACGGAATGACCATCAACATGGATGGGACGCTGTGGACCATCATGTGGTTCCAGCATCACAAGCCGGGGAAGGGCAACACGGTGGTGCGCAGCAAGCTTCGCAACGTCCTTACCGGCAACGTGCTGGAAAAGACGTTCCGGGCGGGCGAGCGCATCGACGAGGTGCGCCTGGAGCACCGGCCCATGACGTACAGCTACACCGACGGCCACCTGTACCACTTCATGGACTCGCAGTCGTTCGACGACGTGGCCCTGACGGCCGAGGTCATCGGCGAAGACCAGCTGAAGTACCTGAAGGACGGCATGGAGGTGGACGGGCTGCTGCACGGCGAAAAGGTGATCTCCGTGGAGCTGCCCTTCTTCGTCACGCTCACCGTCACCCAGACCGACCCGGGCGTGCGCGGCGACACGGCGACCGGCGGCACCAAGCCGGCCACGCTGGAAACCGGCGCGGTGGTGCAGGTGCCGCTGTTCCTGAACGAGGGCGACGTCATCCGCGTCGACCGGCGTGAAGACAAGTACATCGAGCGCGCGAAATGATCGATCTCGACTTCCTGCGCGGCCTGATCGACGCGGTGGACGCCAGCGGCATCGACTCGATGGAGATCAGCCGCGGCGGCACCCGCATCCGGATCAACAAGACGCCGCCCCCCGCCCCCGTGGCCGCCGCCGCCCTCCCCGCGCCGGTGGCCCATGCGGCTCCCGCGGCTCCCGCGGCCGCCCCGGCGCCCGCCGCCGCCGCGCCCAGCGCCGCCCCCGCCGCGGGCGCCGCCGCGCCGGCCGCCCCGGCCAGCAACCTGGTAGAGATCAAGTCGCCCATGGTGGGCACCTTCTACCGCTCGCCGGCGCCCGAGGCACCGTCGTACGTGGAAGTGGGCACGCGCGTGGGCAAGGGGCAGACGCTCTGCATCCTGGAGGCGATGAAGCTGATGAACGAGCTTCCCGCCGACACCGCCGGCACCATCCGCGAGATCCTGGTGGAGAACGGCGAGCCCGTGGAGTACGGACAGGTCCTGTTCCGCCTCGACCCGGCGTGAGCACGGCGGAGGGGGTGGCCGTCGCCAAGCCGGGCGGCGGCCGCGAGTTCAGCCTGCGAGATGCGCTGGCCGACCTGGTCAGGCGCGGCGGCTCCGACCTTCACCTGAAGGTGGGCCGCCCGCCGGTGGTGCGCGTCAACGGCGAGCTGGTGGAAACCGACCTCCCCGTCCTCCGCCCCGACGACCTGAAGCGGTGCAGCGAGCAGACGCTGAACCCCCGCCAGCGCGAAGAGTTCGCCGAGCGCAAGGAAATCGACTTCGCCATCGGCGTGCAGGGGCTGGGGCGCTTCCGGGCCAACATCTTCCAGCAGCGCGGCACGCTGGGGATGGCCCTACGCGGCATTCCCTTCGAGGTCCCCGGGCTGGAAACGCTGGACCTGCCCCCCGTGCTGGAGCAGATCGCCGTCACCCCCCGCGGGCTGGTGCTGGTGACGGGGGTCACCGGCTCCGGCAAATCGACCACGCTCGCGGCGATGATCCGCCACCTGAACGAGCGGCGGGCGGTGAACATCGTCACGGTCGAGGATCCCATCGAGTTCCTTCACCGCGACGTGCGCTCCATCGTCAGCCAGCGCGAGGTGGGGGCGGACACGCACTCGTTCCACGACGCGCTGCGCCACGTGCTGCGGCAGGACCCCGACGTCATCATGCTGGGGGAAATCCGCGACCGGCCGTCGATGGAAACGGTGCTCAAGGCCGCCGACACGGGGCACCTGGTGCTCAGCACGCTTCACACGGCCGACGCGGCGCAGACCATCGGCCGCATCATCTCGTTCTTTCCGCCTCACCAGCACCAGGAGATCCGGGGAATGCTGGCCAACGCGCTGCGCGCGGTGGTCTCGCTTCGCCTGATCCCCCGCGCCGACCGGCCGGGGCGCGTTCCCGCCGCCGAGGTGCTGGTGAACACCGCCGCCATCGCGCAGCTCATCCGCACGGGCGACGATTCGCAGTCCATCCCCGACCTGATCGCCGACGGCCGCGTGCAGTACGGGATGCAGACCTTCGACCAGTCGCTGCTGGACCTGTATTCGCGCGGGTGGATCAGCTACGAGTGGGCCATGCACTACGCGTCGAACCCGTCCGAGTTCGCCCTGCGCGTGTCGGGAGTTCAGCCCGGCGAGCAGGAAGTGGACTGGACGGGCCGGCGCGACGCCTGAAAAGATAGACGACGTGTTCCGCAAAGTTCTCATCGCGAACCGGGGCGAAATCGCCCTCCGCGTGATCCGCGCCTGCCGCGAGCTGGGCATCCGCACGGTGGCCGTCTACAGCGAGGCCGACCGCGAAAGCCTGCACGTGCGCTTCGCCGACGAAGACGTGTGCATCGGCCCGCCGTCGGCGCGCGAAAGCTACCTGAACATCCCGCGCATCATCGCCGCGGCCGAGATCACCGGCGCCGACGCCATCCACCCGGGCTACGGGTTCCTGGCGGAGAACGCCGAGTTCTCGGAGATCTGCGAGGCCAGCGAGATCACCTTCATCGGCCCCACGCCGCAGCAGATCCGCATGATGGGCGACAAGGCCACGGCCCGGCGCACCATGCGCGAAACGGGCGTGCCCATCGTTCCCGGCACCGACGCCATCGCCGACGCGGAAGAGGCGCTGGCCGCCGCGCGCGAGATCGGCTTTCCCGTGCTGATCAAGGCCGCCGCCGGCGGTGGCGGCAAGGGTATGCGGGTGGCGGCGAGCGAGGACGAGTTCGTCGCCGCCTTCGGCATGGCCCGCGCCGAGGCGTCGTCGGCGTTCAACGACGACTCGGTGTACATCGAAAAGTACCTGGCGCGTCCCCGCCACATCGAGTTCCAGATCCTGGGCGACGCGCACGGCCGCGTGATCCACCTGGGCGAGCGCGACTGCAGCATCCAGCGGCGGCACCAGAAGCTGCTGGAAGAGGCGCCCTCTCCCGCGCTGTCGCCGGAGCTGCGCCAGGCCATGGGCGACGCCGCGGTGGCGGGCGCCAAGGCCATCGACTACGTGGGCGCGGGGACCATCGAGATGCTGCTGAACGAGGACAACTCGTTCTACTTCATGGAGATGAACACGCGCATCCAGGTGGAGCACCCGGTCACCGAGATGTGCACGGGGTTCGACCTGGTGAAGGAGCAGATCCGCGCGGCCGCCGGCCTGCCGCTGTCGCTTCCCGACGCCGAGATCCAGCTGCGCGGCCACGCCATCGAGTGCCGCATCAACGCCGAAGACCCGTCGCGCAACTTCGCGCCGTCGCCGGGCACCATCTCGGTGTTCAACGCCCCCGGCGGGCCGGGGGTGCGGGTGGATACGCACGTGTACAGCGGCTACCGCGTGCCGCCCTTCTACGACTCGTTGCTGGCCAAGATCATCGTGCACGCGCCCAACCGCGTCGAGGCGATCGCGCGGATGCGGCGCGCGCTGGCCGAAACGGTGATCGAGGGCGTGCACACCACCATCCCGTTCCTGCGGCAGGTGATGGACAACCCCGACTTCGTGGCCGGCGAGGTCGACACGAAGTTCCTGGAGCGGTGGATGGCCGAACGGGCGGGTTCCTGAGATGAGGCTGGATGTGCTGTTGACCCCCGGCGAGCTGGTTCCGGGGGAGATCGCCGAGCGCACCGTGGTGGTGCTGGACGTGCTGCGCGCGTCCAGCAGCATCGTCGAGGCGCTGGCGGCGGGCGCGCGGGCGCTCTTCCCCGTGGGCACCATCGAGGAAGCCATCCGCCTGGCGAACACGCTGGGCCGCGACGAGGTGCTGCTGGCGGGCGAGCGCAAGTGCCTGCCCATCGAGGGCTTCGACCTGGGCAACTCGCCGGGCGAGTTCACGGCCGAGCGCATCGGGGGAAAGATCGTGGTGATGTCGACCACCAACGGCACCATGGCGTTGACGGCGGCCTCGGTTGGGGCGCGGGTGGTGGTGGCCTCGTGGCTCAACTTCCAGGCGGTGGTCGACGACCTGGTGCGGACCGGGGCCGAGCCCGTGCTGCTCTGCGCCGGGCGCGAGCGGGTGTTCGGCCTGGAAGACGCCGTGTGCGCGGGGCAGCTCGCCGCGGCCGTGATGAAGGCGCTTCCCGACGAGGAGTGGGAGCTGAACGACGGCGCGCTGGCCGCGCTGGCCCTGGCCGACGAGTACCCCGACCCGGCCAAGCTCTTTCCCGTCACCGCCGCCGGCCGCTCCATCCTGGAGGCGGGGCTGGGCGACGACCTGGCGTACTGCGCGCAGCGGGACCTGCGCGACGCGGTGCCCGTGCTCCACGACCGTCAGGTCACCTTGGCCGCGCCCGCCGCGGTCTGAGCTGACGGAGGCGACACGAAAGCGGCCCCGCGCCTTCACGCGCGGGGCCGCTTCGTATTCGTATGCCGACACCACTCCAGGAACCAGCATTCGGTCTCCTCCTTTCGGCACGAACAATCCCAACGCACTCGCGTGAAGGCACTCCTAAAGAAAGGCTTGTCGGAAATAATACGCACGCCTATACTGACAAAATCGGCGTAAGCCGCCGCGCCACGCGCTCACCCCCCACCTTCTCCCTCGTGCGTCCCATGTTTACCTCTCCCCTTCTCCCAACGCCCAAGAAGGCGCAGCCCCTCCGTGGTTTCGCGGCCGGATGCGTCGCAGTGGCGCTGCTCGCCGGGTGCGATCAACCGGAGATGCCGGTCGCGGGGCCCGCGGCTGTGCCTCCCGGGCTCAGCCAGTATGTGACCGGTGAGGCCGCGGCAGGTATCAACGCGGAAGGCCTTTTCTCATTGGACCAGCCGGCCACTACTGGTGATCACCCCGTGATAACCCCGGAGCGTGCTGGCGAACTCGCGCTCGCGTACGTGAGAAGCTTCGGCCCCTCACTCAAGGCGGCATGGGAGGAGGACCGGGGAGCGCCTATCGATCTGGCCGCCCTGCAGGTTGGATCGCAGGTCCTGTACGCCGGAACGCCATACGGGACCTTCCCGGCAGGGTACCACCCGGCATTCCAGCGTGGCTTCGGGCCGTACTACCTCGTCCCGCTGACGTCGGGCGGCAAGCCGGTGCTCCTCATCTCTGTGGCGGCTTACGCGACCCAGACTACGGTCGATCGCCGGGGGTTCATCCAGCGTCCAGTGCAGCGGGGGAACGAGTTCGTTTCAAGAGGACTCCCGTTGGACACTGCCCGTTTCCGCCTCGTGTCTCCGGAGGAGGCTGTCGCGTTCGTTGCAAAGTCAACGGGTGCGCGGATCGCCCGGACCCCGGAACTCGTGCGCGTAGGGATGCCGTATGCTCCCGCTTCGGCCATGTGGAAGCTGACGCTGGACCGCGAGGTCGGTGTTGGCGTGGGCCGGAATCGCGCACACGCACGCGTCCGCGAAGTTTACGTCGGGCCTGAGCGTGAGCGCCGAATGATGATACCCTTACCCTTGATCGCACGGTCTGAACCGGTCCCGGCCATCCGGGCGGAGGCCGGAGTGGAACGTAACCAGATCGTCGACGTCCCCATTCGGGAAGGTGCAGTCGTTTCCTTTCAGCCTATCGTTTCGGAAGAAGGGGGGGCCTGAACCATGACTCGCAAACTCATCCTGCTGCTGGCAGTGGCACTGCAGAGCAGCTTGGCGGCGTGTACACCCGTGATCCGCAACTGCCCGGTCATTGGGAAGGACCCGTTAAGCAACGTGTACCATCTCGACTACCAGCTGATTATCCCGGCTGACTGTCCGGTGCCGCTCGCGAGCCCGGGGACTGAGAAGAAGTACGCGGCGGCTAGGGTTTACGATCTCGGTGACGTGGACTTCTTCGAAGCGACCGTTACGATAAAGAACTCAAAGGGTGAGACGCTTGCAGAGGACGCTTCCTTCTTCTTCGGCGGCATCGCCGAACCGAGTGACGAGTACATCGCCGCGACCGGGAAGAAAACATTCGACGACTATGACGTGGGAACCTTTCGGGCGTTCAGCAGCGACTTTTCAAAGACCGCTTACGGTCAAACGAAGCTCACGTACCAGCAATCTTCGCTTGCCACGAAGCTCACTGGAACGGTGATCCCATCCCCCAATACCACCCATACCTGGTATGCGCCAACTTCTGGTGGCACTCCGGGTTATATGTACCAGTGGTATCGCGACGGGAGCCCAGTGGGTAATGGCTCGTCTTACACGGGCAATGCGGGTACGACGGACTTCGACCTCCGCGTTGAGGTGACTGATCAGACGTGGAGTACTAGGGCCGCTGTCCTCGCTGCCGATGTGGGTGGTGTGCAGGCTTTAATGGACGGTCCGACTCTCGTCTACTCTAGCCAGAATGGCGGGAGCTGGACCGCCAGTGGTCTGGGTGGCACCGGTTCCTACACGTTCAACTGGTACCTCGACGGCCAGTGGGTAGGCAGCGGCGCGGTCTGGAGCGGCTATACCGGGGAGAGTGGGCACAACCTGCAGGTCCAGATGCGCGATGGCGCGGGCGCGTTCGACAGTGAATCGGTCTTCGTCACAGGCATCGGAAGTGGCGATGGCACCTGCGAGCCCGTTCCGCCGGCGGTGACCTGCTAGGCCAGCGGCTGATCTGCCCGGCGGTAGATGCCTGGACAGGGGCCGGCAGAGTGTCGATGAACCCTCTCCCAGTCTCCCGGATTGCCGGGTATGTTGCACGCACAACTGTGAAACGAAGCCGCGCCGGCGGTGTTCGGCAACTGCAGTATCTTTGCCCGGAGATGCGATGCTGACCTTTTCGATCAGACTGACTGCCTCGCTGCTGTGGATCGCATGCTCGCTCCTGCTCGGAGCGTGCGACGGACCGGATATTTCTGGTCCCGACGATCCGGTTGACGTCCGGCCGTTCGTCACGGGGGCTGCCGCGGAGGCGTTGACCGCCGATGGCCTCTTCGCCCTTGCGCCACCTGCTCCTCCGTCTACGCGGCCGATCATCTCGCCGGAGCGGGCGCGGTTGCTCGCGTCGGCGTACGTGGCGAGCTTTGGCGACGCGCTGAAACCCTACTGGGAGAAGGACCGCGGGGGGGCGATCGACCTCACGGGCTTGCGGGCGGACCCCCGGGTCTTCTACGCCTCCACTCCGTACGAGCCTTTCCCCGACGGATATCACTCTGCGTATGGCCGGGGCTTCGGACCCTACTACCTCGTGCGGATGATGTCCGGACGATCGGCTGTGCTGCTGGTGGCGGTCGCCGCATACGCGACGGAGGTTGAAATCGATGCCGAGGGAAAGGTCCACCGTCCGGTGCAGCGTGGAAACGAGTTCGTTTCGCATGGTGTTTCGGCCAACGCGACGAGCCCCAACCTTGCTTCGCTCCCCGCCCCCGAGGAAGCCGTCGCAGGAGTCGGACGCCTCACGGGGGCGCTGGTGAGCGAGGTCCCGGAACTGGTGAGGGTGGGACTTCCCCTGGGGCCGTTCCAGTCGCTCTGGAAGATAACTCTTGATCGGAGTGTCAGGGTGCGCGCGAACAGTGGGCGTACTGTCGAGGTACGGCACCTCTACGTCGGTTCTGAGCCAGCCCGTCGGCTGATGATACCAAGCAGTGAGCAGCCGACGGAGTTCGCGGCGCCGGCCATTCGGGTGAGCCCCGCCGGAGAGGAACTGGGAATCGAGCCAGTCTACGTCCGTATC
The DNA here is from genome assembly GCF_036554565.1 of Longimicrobium sp. Classification (NCBI taxonomy): domain Bacteria; kingdom Pseudomonadati; phylum Gemmatimonadota; class Longimicrobiia; order Longimicrobiales; family Longimicrobiaceae; genus Longimicrobium; species Longimicrobium sp. The sequence continues at coordinate 10,622 of NZ_DATBNB010000150.1, forward strand.
CGGTCCGGACAGCCAACCTTGTTCGAGGAGGTAGTACCGGCATAGCTGGCCAACTTGCTCCGGCGCCAGCATTGGTCTACGGTAAGCGGCCGAGGGCAAAGGTGAGCGGCTGCCGCAGAGACACGGGGCAGGCTTCGGCCTGCCCCTTTGCTATCGTTGGAGTGGAGAGAATCAGTCCGCGTCGCGGGTCCAGCGGAGCTGGAACTCCAGCTCTTCCGAGGTGCCCTCGCGCTCGTGCTCGATGTTGAAGTCGGCGGTGGCAGGGATGCGCAGGCGCTCGCCGGCTACCTGGATGTTGAACGGCTTTCCGGTTTCGATGGCGTCGGCCAGGCGCCTCAGCTTCTGGACGAACTGGGCGCGGGAATACGTCTTTTCGAGGTCGCGGTCGGCAGGCATGGGTCTGGTGCACGGGATCGGGGTGGCATCGATCTGCATCGAAGGCAAGTGTACCGGCGCGTGTGGAACGGAGCAAGACGGAAACGGGCTCGGCCGTAATCTCGGCCGAGCCCGTCCGTTGTCCGTCCGCGTGACTCGCTAGTCGATCAGCGGCAGGCCCGTGCGGCTGTACAACGCGGCCTGCAGGATGATGGCGGCGGTGTTGATGTTCTCGCTGCCCGTGCTTCCACGTCCCTTCTCGTACACGCCGGAACTCCACCCGCGCCCCGTGCGCGCGGCGGCGACCGCATCCACCGCGCTCCGCGTGTAGCCGCGGGGAAGCAGCGCGTGCCATGCGTACGCCGCCTTGGCGCTGATCCATCGGGGATCGTGCAGGTCCACGGCGGAGCCCTGAACGTTCACCACGAACTGGTGGCCGTGGTGGTTGATGGAGTAGTAGAAGAAGTACCAGGGCGCCACCGGAACGTGGTCCTCGCTGACCATCGTCATCTGACCCGTGCGCTTGAACCGCTCCTCCTGCACCTTCAGCACGCGTTCCGAAAGCCCGCGCATCTCCGCGTTCCACCCGACCTCGAGCCCGGCCAGGACGAACGGCTCGCTGGTCAGGTGCTCGTCTCCGCGGCGATCCGCCAGCAGCGGCACACCCAGCACCTCGATGGGAAAGGTGTTCTCCGACAGGCTCAACGCGCGCGGGGCGGGGTAGCCCCACAGTTCGAAGCCGCGCGCCGCGTACTGCTCGTAGCCCAGCCGGCCCTCGCGATAGCGCCGCACGGTTCCGGCGGCATCCACGTCCGTGCCCCACAGGTACCCATCGGCCACCACGCGGTCCAGGTCCAGCCGCGCGACGATGCGGCTGATCTCGGCGGCGTACTGGGGCTGCTTTTCGGCGATGATGCGCAGCCAGATGAGCAGCCGTCCGACGTCGGTGGCCGACCACCCCGTGCCACGCTCCGACGAACTCACGTCGCGGTCGTCACGCCCGGCGATGGCGGCCGTGGGAGTCCGGTAGTTCTTGCTGAACACGGCCCCGTCGAACAGGGGCATCGTCTCCAGCGTCTTGAGCGCCCGGCTCATCCGCGTGTCGTACTCCGTGCGCGGCAGCAGCCCCAGGCGGTTGGCGCAGTACATCGCCGACAGCCCGCTGGCGATGTCCCAGATGGTGGCGTACTTGTAGTCGTGGACGGAGTTGATCAGCCCGGTCGCCGGCTGGTACTGAGTGTCAGCGTACAGCCAGGCCGCGCGGGCGGCCTCCAGGAAGAGCGCCTGGTCCGCGTGTGGGGTCGTGACGCGCGGATCGGGCTCAGGCTCCGGGGCGACCGGCCCCACGTTGTCCAGGCACCCGGCCGTGAGAAGCAGGGTGAGGGTAACGAACGCGAATCTATGCGCGGATCTCAGCATTCCTATCGACAATCAGCCTCTCCTGTTCCGAGCACCCGGTCCCCATCCACGCTCCCTTACACCGGTGGCCTCTCCGCGTTCAAGTTCTGAGCCATAAACGAGTTACGCGGAAACATCGGACGGTATCTCCATCCAGCCCTTGCCGACGAGAACCGCGCTGCCGCCCACGCGGATGGCCGAGATGGAGCCGGCTTCCACGTCCGCCTCCAGGTAGAGCGTGCTGGGACGGCCCATCTCCACGCCCTGCTCCACCGTCCATCGATGCGTCGTCGCGACGCCGTTCTCGCGCCGCGCAAGGTGCGCGGCGAGCGCAGTGGCCGCGGCCCCGGTCGCCGGGTCTTCGCCCAGGCCCATGGCGGGCGCGAACATCCGCGCGCGCAGGTCCACGCCCGGCGCGCCGGGCGCGATGATGTACAGGTGCGGCGCCCAGGTATCCCCCAGCACGCGCTCCCATGCGCTCTGGTCCATGCGCACGCCCGCCAGCGCTTCGAGCGAGCGTACGGGCAGGATGAGGAACGGCACGCCGCATGAGGCCGCCGCCGGTGCCCAGTCACTGTCAAGCAGGTCCGACTCATCCAAACCGATGACCCGCGCCAAGTCCGCGGGAGCCGGAGGCGGCGGTCCGAATTCCGGTGCCTGGGCGGCGGTGAGCTGCGCGAAGGTTGGCTGGCCGGGTTCGCGCGCAATGCGTACCGCGACAGGGCCGACCGTCTCTTCGAGGACGATGTGCTCGACGTGCTCCGGCACCGCGCCTGTTTCGGCGAGCAGCACCGCCGTGCCCACCGTGGGGTGCCCGGCGAACGGAAGCTCGACCGCGGGGGTGAAAATGCGCAGCTTCCGCGTCCCTGCCTGCGTCTCGGGGGGCAGGACGAAGACCGTTTCCGACAGGTTCAGCTCCGCCGCGACGCGCTGCATCTGCTCGGTGGAAAGACCCTGGCCATCGGGGAAGACGGCCAGCGGGTTGCCGCCGAACACGCGGTCGGTGAACACGTCCAGCAGGTGATAGGAGTAGCGCATCGTCGGTCGTGGTGTGTGGGGAATGCCGGTCCGCGCGGCCGACCACACGGTACGGCGGGTTCGCGGGGTGAGTCAAATCATGCTCCCGCCACGTGCCCGTTGGCCCGGAGCGCCGTTCGCACTATCTTGTTTCACCACTTGTTCCCCACGGCGGACGGGCCTGTACGGCCTGGCCACCGCCTCCGCGCTTCCGTGTGACCCCGCAGGACCGGTGAGCACTGTGTTTACCCTCGATGACAAGCAGCGGCGCGAGCTGTGGGGCCTGGGCCTGTTCGCCCTGGGCCTGCTGCTGGCGCTGAGCCTGTTCCCCGTCGCCGCGGTTGGCGCCGAAGGCGTGTTCCCGGCCGGCAACGTGGTGGGAATCGTCGGCCGGCACCTGGGCCAGGCGGTGATCGGGTTCCTGGGCGTGGGTGCCGTGGCGCTGCCCCTGCTGGCGTGGATCTGGGGCGCCTTCGCCTACCACCGCATGGGGGCCGCGACCGCGTTCCGCTGGACGTTCCTGCTGTCAGGGCTGATGGTGATCATCCCCGGCGCGATCAGTGTGCTGGGGGCCACCGCCGGAACGCCGACGCTTGCCGCCGGATGGCTGGGCGCGGCGCTGGCGATGCTGCTCGTCTCGGCCATGGGCACGGTGGGTGGCGCGATCGTGCTATTCTTTGCCTTTGCGGGCCTCTGCGTGGCCACGGTGGGATGGAACCCGCTGCGCAGCATGTTCCACGGCGGGCGTTTCGCCGTTACGCAGGCCAAGCAGGCCGCCGTCGCCCTGCCGAAGCCCACGCTGACCCTGCCGAGCACGCTGAAGTTCCTCCCCAAGCGCCCCGTCTCCGACGAGGCGGAGGAGGAAGATGGGCTGCCGCCGGTCCCCGGGGCCGCGCCCGCGCCGCTGGTGCAGGACGACTTCGAGGAAGCCGAGATCGAGGGATACTGGGAGGGACTGGACGAGGATGTGGCGGTGGATCCCGACGCCACCGTGCTGGACGGGGTCGCCGCCGTCCCGGTTGCGCAGCCCGTGGCCGCCGCAGCCAAGGCGAAGGCGGCGCCGAAATCAGTCGCGGCCAAGCCCGCCGGCCCGCGCGGCGTGAGTGCCGAGCAGGTGGAGCTGATCCCGGAAGACAGCGGCGACCCGCTCGCCAACGACGTGCCGCCCACGGGGATGCTCGTCGCCGCGCCGCCGCGCGACGATGCGCGTAACCGCGAGGAGCTCGACAAGCTGGGTCAGGTGCTGATCGACAAGCTGGCCACCTTCAAGATCGAGGGATCGATCGTCGGGATGACGTCGGGGCCGGTGGTCACGCAGTTCGAGATCAGCCCCGCGCCGGGGGTGAAGGTGGCGCGCATCGCCAACCTCGAGGCTGACCTGGCGCTGGCGCTGCGCGCGCCCTCGGTGCGCATTGTGGCGCCCATCCCGGGCAAGGGCGCCGTGGGCGTCGAGGTGCCCAATCCCACGCCCGAGATGGTGTACTTCCGCGAGACCATCGAATCGCCCGCGTACCGCGCCACCAAGGCCGCGCTTCCGCTGGCACTCGGCAAGGACATCGCCGGCCGGCCAACGGTGGTGGACCTGGCCAAGATGCCCCACCTGCTGATCGCCGGCGCCACGGGCTCCGGCAAGTCGGTGTGCGTCAACACCATTATCACCTCCCTCATCTTCCGCCACACGCCGCGCTCGCTGCGGTTCCTGATGGTGGACCCGAAGATGGTGGAGCTTTCGATGTACAACGACCTTCCGCACCTGCGGCACCCGGTCGTCACGGACAACAACGACGCCGCCGCGGTGCTCAAGTGGGCGGTGCTGGAGATGGAGCGCCGCTACGCGCTGCTGTCGGTGAACAGCGTCCGCAACATCGGCGACTTCAACAAGCGGGTGGAGCAGAACGCCATCCTGCGCACCCCCGAGGCAGACGGCGACGAGGGCGATCCGGATCGCTGGATCTACAAGGGCGGCGAGCTGCCGTACATCGTGGTCATCATCGACGAGCTGGCCGACCTGATGATGACGGTGCAGGGCGAGGTGGAGAAGCCGCTGGCGCTGCTGGCGCAGAAGGCGCGCGCCATCGGCATCCACCTGATCCTGGCCACGCAGCGCCCGTCGGTGAACGTGATCACGGGGCTGATCAAGGCCAACTTCCCCAGCCGTATCGCCTTCCGCGTGTCGAGCAAGGTGGACAGCCGCACCATCCTGGACCAGAACGGCGCCGATGCGCTGCTCGGAAACGGCGACATGCTGCTGATGCCGCCGGCCAGCAACGAGCCGGTCCGCATCCAGGGCGCGTACCTGTCGACGGACGAAACCGAGGCGCTGATGGCCTGGTACCGCGAGCAGGCGCAGCTTCGCCGGCAGGAGGCGCTGGAGCGCGGGATGGACCCGTCGCACGTGGTCGAGGCCAACATCCTGGACGAGGTGCGGGCGCAGGAAGACACGGGCGAGCTGGAGGCCGACGAGGAGCCGGGCGAGCGCGACAAGCTGTTCCGCACGGCCGCGGAGCTGTGCATCCAGCACCAGGGCGGCAGCACCTCGCTCCTGCAGCGGCGGATGCGCATCGGCTACGGCCGCGCGGCGCGCATCATGGACCAACTGGAAAAAGCCGGCATCCTGGGCCCGCCCGACGGCTCCAAGCCGCGCGACGTGCTGGTGGACTTCGCCCAACTGGAATCCATCTGCGGCGCGGAGTAGCGCCCCTTTCTCTCGCGAAACCCAGGGCCGCCTTCGGGTGGCCCTGGCCGTTCCTGGGCGGTCCGGTCCATGCTTCGTGATGTCCACGGCCTCGTCACCGATCGACGGGCCGCACGACGGGACACCGGGGGAGGAAGGGTGCAGACCAGCGAAGCAGCGGTAAGCCTGTCGGAGGTGCTTTCGGCGCTGTCGCACGCGCTGGACCTGACGGAGGGGCAGCCGCAGGGGCACACCCTGCGCACCTGCGCCATCGGCATGCGGCTGGGCGAAGAGGCGGGGTTGGATGCCGAGGCGCGCTCGGCACTGTACTATGCCCTGCTGCTGAAGGACGCGGGCTGCTCCAGCAACGCGCAGCGCTTCGCCTCGCTCTTCGGCACGGCCGACCAGCGCGGCAAGTACCAGATGAAGCTCACCGACTGGCACCACCGCGGGCGGCTGGCCCTGCGGACGGCGGCAACGGCGGGCGCGGGGCGGCCGCTCTGGGCGCGGGTGAAGCACTTCGCCCGGATCGCCCAGGAAGACGACCTCACCCGCGACCTCATCCAGATCCGCTGCGACCGCGGCGCGAGCATCGCGCTCCAACTCGGCTTTCCGCCGCAAACGGCCGAGGCCATCCGCTCCCTCGACGAGCACTGGTGCGGCAAGGGCTACCCGGAGGGAAAGCGCGGCCACGAGATCCCGCTCCTGGCGCGCATCGCCAACCTGGCGCAGTGCGTGGAGATCTTTCACGCCCGCGACGGCCGGCGCGGCGCGCTTCGTGTCGCCCGCCAGCGGCGCGGAACGTGGTTCGATCCAGACCTCGTCGACGTACTGCTGGGCTGGGGTCGAGACGAGGCGTGGTGGAGCGAGCTTCGCCAGCCGCACATCCTGGAGCGTGTCGTCGCGGAGGAGCCGCGCGACCGCAGGCGCGGAGCCGACGAGGAGATGCTCAACACGGTCGCCGGCGCCTTCGCCGACATTGTCGACGCCAAGTCGCCCTACACGTTCCGCCACTCCACGAACGTGGCGATGTACGCGGTGCGGATGGGGGAGGAGATGGGCCTGGAGGACGCGGACCTGCGCCGGCTGCACCTGGGCGGGCTGCTTCACGACATCGGCAAGCTGGGCGTCAGCAGCCGCATCCTGGAAAAACCCGGTCGCCTGGATGACGAAGAGCGCAGGGAAATCGAGCGCCACCCGCTGCACACGTGGGCGATCCTGTCGCGTGTGGGCGCCTTCCAGGGATTCGCGCGGATGTCGGCGCTCCACCACGAAAAGCTGGATGGCAGCGGCTATCCCTGGGGCGTCGGTGCCGACGAGCTCGAGCCCGCGGCGCGCATCCTGGCCGTGGCCGACATCTACGAAGCGCTCACGGCCGACCGCCCGTACCGCGCGGGGATGACACCGGACGCCGCGCTCGCCATCCTGCGAAAGGATGCGGGGCCACGCCTGTGCCCCAACGCGGTGGACGCCCTGTCGCGCCTGGGCTGAACCCGGAGAAAAGGCGATGCGGGCAGAAGAGATCCTGGAGGCGAGCGTGTACGCGTCGGACCTGGACGCGGCGGAGCGCTTCTACACGAGCGTGTTGGGGCTGGAGGTGATGCAGCGGGTGGAGGGCCGGCACGTGTTCTTTCGCTGCGGCGCACGGGTGCTGCTGGTCTTCAACCCCGAACGCACGCGGGAAGGCGCGGTGGTTCCCGGCCACGGCAGCGAGGGCCCGGGACACGTATGCTTCGCCATGCGCGAGCAGGAGATCGATGCATGGCGCGAGCGCCTGCGGGCTGCCGGCGTGCCCATCGAGACGGAGCACAGGTGGCCAAGCGGCGGCTTCTCGCTGTACTTCCGCGATCCGGCGGGCAATAGCCTGGAACTCGGGACCCCCCGCATCTGGACGATCGACGAAGAGGACGTGTTCGGGGTGGGGAAGGGGGGATGACCCACTCCCAGGGTACCCCCGCGTCCCCGCACTCCCCCACCCGGAAGCTGGGCGTACTCGGCACCTTCGTCTGGGACACCATCTGGACCCTGGCCGACGTACGGGCCGGGCGGGCGTTCGAAACGTGGGGCGGCGTGGCCTACTCGCTCGCCGCGGCCGCCGCCGCCCGGCCGCCCGGGTGGGAGATCGTGCCGCTTGCCCGTGTGGGCGCCGACCTGGCCGGCGAGGCGCACGCGTTCATGGCCGCGCTCCCCGGCCTGTCCGCCGGCCCGGGCATCCTCACCGTCCCCGAGCCCAACAACCGGGTGGAACTGCGCTACACCGACGCCGCCCGCCGGGGCGAACGGCTGACGGGGGGCGTCGACGCATGGACGTGGGAGGAACTGGAGCCGCGCATCGCCGGCCTCGACGCGCTGTACGTCAACTTCCTCTCCGGCTTCGAGATGGGGCTCGAGACAGCGGAGCGGCTGCGGGCTGGGTTCCCCGGGCCGCTGTACTGCGACCTTCACTCGCTGTTTCTGGGCTGCCCCGGCAAGGGCGAGCGGCAGCCGCGGAAGCTGCCGGAGTGGGAGCGCTGGGCCGCCTGCTTCGACGCCATTCAGCTGAACGCCGACGAACTGGGTGAAATCGGCGAGCCGGGCGAGGTGATGCAGGCGCGGATCGGCCGCGTCCTGAGCGCCGGACCTGGGCTGGT
>NZ_DATBNB010000151.1 GCF_036554565.1 Longimicrobium sp.
GCCGCCACGTCCACGGCGGCCGTGAGCGCGTTGATGCGGCGGAACCGGGGTTCGTTCGAGGCGAAGTAGATGCCGTCCTCCCCCTTCGTTGCCCCGTCGATCGCGAAGTGGAAGAGCGACGCGAACGCCATCTCGAACAGCAGCGTCGCACGGATCGCATCCAGGTGCCGCCGCGCGATCCCATCCGCCGGCCCGCCGCGGCCGCCTCGCCCCAGCGCCACCGTGATCAGCGCCAGATCGAGCGCGTCGTGTCCGACGCCATATGCCACCCGCCACGAGTGCGTGCGATAGAGCAGCCACATCTCCGCGGATCCACGCGCCACGAAGCTCATCAGGTGCGCCTGCAGCGCCGCCCGCGCGCCGGGCGACAGGTCGTGACGGCGCAGGAGCGCGCCCGGGATCACGAACCAGGAGACCAGCGTGTAGTTCAGCCACAGCGTCTTGGGGAGCGAGATGGGCCCGCCCACCCGCTTGCCTCGGTTCTGCTTGCGCGCAAAGGCAAACACCGCCGCCGTCACCCCACCCGCTATCCACACCCAGGCCGGAATTCGCCGCGGCACGCTCATCCCGCTACCGGCGCTTCTCGCGCCGTGGCGGCGGGCGTGGTGAGGCCGATGGGGCGATCGTCCATCCGCGCCGAGGCGCGCACGAAGCGCGCAACGAAGCCCAGGTACGAGCGCCCGCCGACCGCGCGCGGCATCCGGTGCCACACCAGCTGGTGCACGCGCTTCAGGTTGTAGCTGGGCACCTCGGGAAAGAGGTGGTGCTCCAGGTGGTAGTTCTCGTTGCGAAGAAAGAACGCGACCACGGGGTGCGCCTGGATGGAGCGGCTGGCCAGGAACGGGTCGGCGGCGTCGGTAATGCCGTGAGCCGCCAGCGAGCGGACGTTCACCATCAGCCCCGCCGGGATGATCGGAAGCAGCCACGCGTGCACGAGCACCTGTGCCGGGACGATCCACGCCAGGAGCGCGTAGACCACGCCCAGCACCGCGTACTCCTGCACGATGCGGCGGCGGTCGCGCGGCGTGCCCTTCCGGAACGCCATCACGGGAATCGCCAGGATGTATACGAACGCGCCCAGGAACAGCCGCACGTAGTGCATCGCCCAGACGACGCGCGGGTTGCAGCTGTAGTTGCGGTAGTCGTCGGGATCTCGCGGATCGCCGAGGTAGATGTGGTGCCGCTCGTGAAGCACCTGGTACGCGCTGAACGAGATCAGCGACGCGCTGCCCAGCGCTACGGACGCCCAGCGGTTCAGGCGCCGGCCGCGGAAGAGCGAGTGGTGGATGCCGTCGTGCAGCAGCAGCAGGCAGACGTGGATGGTGAGCGCCGCCAGCAGCGTTCCCGCCGCCCGCAACGCCCAGTGCGCCGCGGATGGCGGCAGCGCCAACCCCCACATCACCAGCGCGCCACCCGCCATCCACAGCGCGCCGAACGTAGCCAGCTCACCCAGCCGCTTGCGCGCGTCCGGCTGCCGAAGCGCCGCGAGCTGCGCCTCGACACCCCCCGAGATCGTCGCCCGCGCCGCGGCGGTGGCGCGCGCGGCCTGGTTGGGGCCGTGGTCCACCTCTCCGCGTACCGCGGCGCGCTCCGAGGCCAGCTCTTCTCGATCCATCGTGACGTTCACGGAAAGAACCACGCGAGCAGCCCCGCCTGGGCGACGAGCACGGCGGCATTCAGCCCGTTGCGCGCCGGCGCCACCCCGAACGCCGCGCGCAGCGTTCCCGCCGATGCCAGCCGCGAGGCCGCGCGCACGCTCTGCAGGAGGATGGCGGCCGCGATTACGGAGCGGTGCCCCGCCGGGTCGATCGCCGCGCGCGCCAGCAGAAAGCCGAACGCGAGCGCATACAGCCCCA
>NZ_DATBNB010000152.1 GCF_036554565.1 Longimicrobium sp.
CAGAGACGTCCACCAGGCGACCCGCAGTCGTCCGCGCACTGCTCTGGTTTGCCGCCGCCACTGCAGCAGGTTTGATCGGGCTGTTGCTCCAGGCCCTCCTTGGGTGACCGGTTCCGTCCGTGATCGTGCCAGGGTCCTGCATGGTGCCTCGGGACAGATGATGATCAGTGCACGCTCTCGTCTCGCGCATCGGGGCGCCGCGCCGCGGTGAAGCGGAACGCCTGGCCACGGTCGAGCGCTGACCCGCGTTGACCACGCGTGGCCATCAGTATACACTGTCCGCATTCCCTGCTTTTCCTCCTCCCTCCGCCGCCGAGCCGCCCGCGGCGGTACCGACCTTTACACCGGAGCGAACGTGCGGAAGTGGATCAGGGGCCACAGCCTGAGCATCGCCGCGATCGCGCTGTTCGTGGCGGCCTTCGTGGGCCAGGTGCTGACGGGGCGCGCCGAGTACAACCAGGACCAGCAGGCGCACGGGGAAGAGCCGGTTCCGCTGGTGCAGTACCTGGCGACAGGCCACTTCGGCGAGGCGACGCTGGAGAACTGGGAATCCGAGTTCCTGCAGATGGCCGTCTTCGTCTTTCTGACCGCGTTTCTCGTTCAGCGCGGATCGGCGGAGAGCAAGAAGCCGAAGGACGAGCCCGGGGCGGGCGAGGAGCCGAGCGACGAAGATCCCGCGAAGCACCGCAACGATCCGCGCGCCCCCTGGCCCGTCCGCCGCGGGGGCATCGCCCTGGCGCTGTACCGGAACTCGCTGTCCATCGTGCTGTTCCTGCTCTTCCTGGCTTCGTTCTGGGGCCACGCCATGACCGGGGCGGTGGAGTACAGTGCAGAGCAGCTGGCGCACGGCGACGCGGCCGTGGGCACCCTGGGCTATCTTGCCACCTCGCGCTTCTGGTTCGAGAGCTTCCAGAACTGGCAGAGCGAGTTCCTGTCGGTGTTCGCCATCGCCGTCCTTTCCATCTGGCTCCGGCAGCAGCACTCGCCCGAGAGCAAGCCGGTCCACGCGCCGTACGAGCAGACGGGCGAGGAGTAACGGGGCGCCCGCGCCGTGCCGCGCAGGCGCCCGGGCGTGGCGATCCGCCGCGGGCGCTCGTTGACCTTTGGGGGGCAGGACCCTAGACTTCGCGACCCGCGTCCGCCGTTCGTTCCTCCCCTTCTAGCTTTCCCGCGTGTCCATTCCCAAGTCCTTGCTGGCGCTCGCCGCCGGCCTGGCGCTCTGGTCCGCTCCCGCCGCTACGCAGGGCCGCTGGATCCCGGCGTATGCCCCCGCGCAGGATCCGCTCACCGCCGCACTCGGCGCGTCGCTGCAGCAGTGGGGGATGCTGGAATCGATGGTGGAGCCGTTGAACGACATGCAGCTGCCACGCGACATCACCGTCGAACTGGCGGAGTGCGGCACCCCCAGTGCCACGTACGATTCTGGCCGGGCCGCCATCCGGCTCTGTTACGAGTTGTTCAAACAGCTCACGGAGTACGCCTCGGCGCGCGACGACAGTTCCGCCGCGCTGTTCGGGCGGGCGTTCAACCTCATCTTCCAGCACCAGGCGGGGCACGCGCTGATCCACCTCCTGAAGCTGCAGCCCGGGGTGCCGCTGGAGGAGGCCGCCGACCAGTTTGCCGTCATCAACACCACGGGTTCCGGCGATCCGGCGCGGTGGATGGAGGCCGCCGCCGCGCTTCACCGGCACGCGGTGGACTGGGAGCGCCCCGGTTCCGGAGAAACCGCGCTCGACAGCAGCCGGCTCGCGAAGCTGGCCTGCCTTTACTTCGGCAGCGACCCGGACGCGTTCGGTGCACCCGCGGGCGAAGCCCGGCCCAGCCCGGCCGATGCGGCGGATTGCGAGGACGAATACGACGCCGTGTTGACCGCCTGGGTCACCATGCTCGAGCCGTACCTACGCAACTGAAATCCGGCCGCCCGACACCTCGTTCCCCTCGAACAGTCCGGTTCGTCCATGCCACTGCGCTTCCTGGCCACCGCCGCCATCCTCGCCCTCTCCTCCGTTCCCGCCGCCGCGCAGGGGCGCTGGCTCGCGTCGTATCCCGAGGTGCAGGGCCCCGTGCACGCGGAGATGCGGACGGCGCTGCAGCAGGGCACCATGCTGGAGTCCATGGTAGATCCCCTCAACGAGGCGTTCCTCGTGCCGCGCGACATCACCGTGGAGATGGCGGAGTGCGGCGGCCCGGCCGCCACCTACGATGCCAGCCGCGCGACGGTCCGAGTCTGCTATGAGTTGCTCCTGGAGTTCGCCGACCAGGCGGAAAGCGGCGACATGGACAACGAGACGTTCGAGCAGGCCTTTGCGTTCATCCTGCTGCACCAGGTGGGGCACGCGGTGATCGACGTGCTGAAGCTGAACGTGGGAGTGCCGGAGGAAGAGGCCGCCGACCAGTTCGTCGCCGTGATGGCGGGCCTGGCTCCCGGCGAGCTGCAGGGATTGCTGCAGGGAGCCGCGGCGCTCCACGAGCAGGAGTTCGATTGGGAGTCGCCGGACTCGGGACAGACCACCCTCGGCGACAGGCGCCTGACCACGCTGACGTGCCTTCTGTACGGCGGCGACCCCGAGGCGCACCGGTACCTCGTGGAAGGGGGCCATCTCACCACCGCTCGCGCGGACAGCTGCCTCGACGCGCACGAAGACTTGCAGGAGGCCTGGGCCACCCTGCTCGAAGGCCACCTCGTCGAGGGCTGATCCCCTGTCCCGGCGCACAGCCGTACAGAGCCCCGGCGCGGTCCTCCGCGCCGGGGCTCGCGTCGTCCCCGATCGTTTGGGCCGGAATCGATCTACAAGTTGGCGGATTCGGTCATCTTGCGCGAAGTGCGCTCCCGGCACTTTGTTGTACGCTCTCCGCCGGCATTCGGCACCCCGCACGGCCCCTCGCCATGGACATCGAGCAGACCACGTGGACCGCGCCGGACGGATGGCAGCCCGCGGCCGGGCAGCCGCTGGGTGCCGCCGCCCATCTGGTCCTGCTGTTCGGCTCGCGCGAGCTGCTGCAGCAGGCGCGGTGCTGGAACGAGGCACGCGCCCGCTACCCCGGCGCCCGGGTGGTGGGCTGCTCCACCGCGGGCGAAATCGCCGGCACGCGGGTGCTGGACGACTCGGTGGTGGCCACGGCCGTGTCGTTCGCCCACACGCAGGTGCGCGTGGGGCGCGTGTCGCTGGACGCGTTTGGGAGCAGCGAAGAGGCTGGGCGGGCGCTCGCCCGGTCGCTGGAGCCTGCGGGGTTGGTGCACGTGCTGGTACTCTCCGACGGGCTGCACGTGAACGGCACCGAGCTGGTGAAGGGCCTTTCGGAGCAGCTTCCGCGCGGCGTCGCGGCCACGGGCGGCCTGTCGGGTGACGGGTCGCGGTTCGAGCGGACGCTGGTGGGGGTTGACGGCGACGTCGCGGAGGGGACGGTGGTCGCCGTGGGCTTCTACGGCCCGCGGCTGCGCGTGGGATACGGCTCGCTGGGCGGATGGGACCCGTTCGGCCCGGAGCGCGTGATCACCCGCTCGCGGGGAAACGTGCTGTACGAGATGGACGGCCGCTCCGCGCTGGAGCTGTACAAGCGCTACCTGGGCGAGCACGCCGCCGAGCTCCCCGCCAGCGGCCTCCTCTTTCCCCTGAGCCTGCGCACGCCGGATGGCGAGGCGCCCGTAGTGCGCACCATCCTGGCGGTGGA
>NZ_DATBNB010000153.1 GCF_036554565.1 Longimicrobium sp.
TGTCGCCCGCGGCGGTGAAGTTGTCGCCGAAGTTCGCGAGCAGCGAGTACTGGGTTCCGCCGGTGACCTCCGCGAACGCCGCCGCGGCGGGGGCCCACTCGCGCTGCTGCAGGTGCGCCCGGCCCAGCAGCGCCGCCGCGGCGCCGCGGGTGGCGCGGCCCACGTCGTTCCCGGTGTAGCCGGCGGGAAGCGCGGCGCGCGCCTCCGTCAGGTCCTTTTCGATCTGCGCCCACACCACGTCGGGCGTCACCTGCGCCGGCCGGTCGGCCGGGTTCGAGGGCTCCAGCACCAGCGGGATGTTGCCGTACAGGTTCACCAGGTTGAAGTACGCCAGCGCCCGGATGAACTTGGCCTCACCCACGATGCGGTCGCGCGTGCCCGCGTTCATTCCCGTGATGGCGGGAACGTACGCGATCACCTGGTTGGCCCGGAAGACCGTCTGGTAGTGGTGCTGAAAGATCTCGCGGTTCACCTCGAAGTCGTAGCTGCCCAGCACCGACTTGGTGAAGTTGGCCAGGTCGCCCCACGGGCTCCGGCTGTAGCCGATGTCGGAGCGCATGTCGTAGGCGAACTGCAGCCACCGGCCGTAGCCGCCGTTCTCCTGCAGCCCGCGGTAGGCGGCGTTCACCCCCATCACCGCGTCCTGCTCGGTCTGCCAGAAGGTGTCGGCCGTCCGCTGGTTGGGATCGGTCACGTCCAGCTCCGCGCACCCCGCCAGCAGCGCCGCCGCCAGCAGGGCCGGGATCACTCCAAAGGATTTCGTCATGGCTCGGGGTCTCCCCCCTGGTTGAAGGTCCATCCGTCGGCTCCGGGGCATCACAGGTTCACGTCGATGCCCAGCGAGAACGTGCGCGGGTTCGGGTAGATCCGCCCATCGTCGATTCCGCGCGTGAGCGCGTCGCCGCCGCGGATTTCCGGGTCCCAGTTGGAGAAGCTGGTGAACGTGTGCAGGTTCTGGATGTTCAGGTAGATGCGCGACCCCTCGCCGGCGATGCCGAAGCGGCTGGTGAGCCCGGCCGGCAGCCGGTAGCCCAGCACCACGTTCTGAATGCGCAGGAACGACGCGTCCTCGATCCACCGGTCGGTGTTGGCGCGGGCGTTGTCGGCGCCCGCCGGGCCGAACACGGCGCGGGGGTCGTCGGTGCTGGTGTTGCCCGGCGTCCACGGGTCCAGGTCAGCGCGGTAGTTGCTGTTCTCGTCCATGCGGTCCGTCCAGTACCGCGCGACGTTGAACACCTCGGCGCCAAAGCTGCCGCGCATCGACACGCCGAAGTTGAAGGCGCGGTAGTTGGCGTCCAGGCTCAGGCCCGTCTCCAGGTCGGGGATGGGGCTCCCGGCCACGTAGCGGTCGTCGTCGTTGATCAGCCCGTCGTCGTTCCGGTCGGCGTAGCGGATGTCGCCGGCCTTGGCGTTGGGCTGAATGCGGTTGCCGTTGCTGGCCCGGTACGCCTGCACCTCGGCGTCGCTCTGGAAGATGCCGTCCGTCTGCAGCACGAAGAACTCGCCGATGGAGCCGCCCACCGTGGTGCGCGACACGTTGCCGAAGCCGGCGAAGATGGGCTGCCCGCCGTTGCCCAGCTCCGTCACCTCGTTGCGGATGGTGGTGAGGTTGGCGGCCAGGTCCAGGTCCAGGTCGCCGCGCTGCAGCGTCATCTGCGCGCCCAGCTCGAAGCCGCGGTTGCGGATGGTGCCCGCGTTCACCGTGGGCGCGCCCACGGCGCCCAGGCTCCAGGGAATGGGCGCCTGCACCAGGAGCCCGCCGGACTCCGAGACGTAGTAGTCGGCCGTCAGCTGCAGGTCGCCGCCCAGCACGCCCAGGTCCAGCCCCACGTTCATCTGCGTCTGGTCCTGCCAGCGGATGTCGGGGTTGGCCAGGCTGAGCTGCGTGGCGCCCGTGGCGATGCTGTTGCCGAACAGGTAGCTCTGGTTGGCGATGACCGACGCGGCGTACTGGAAGTCTCCGATGTCCTGGTTGCCCAGCGAGCCGTAGCTGGCGCGCAGCTTCAGGTTGTCGGCCCCGCCGACGAACGGGATGCCGTCGAAGAACTGCTCTTCGCTCACCACCCAGGCCGCCGAGCCCGAGAAGAAGTTGCCGTACTTGTTCCCCGGGCCAAAGCGCGACGAGCCGTCGCGGCGGAAGGTGCCGGTGAGCAGGTAGCGGTCGGCGTACGAGTAGTTGGCGCGGGCCAGCAGGCCCCGCAGCGCGCCGGGGATGGAGAAGCCGCGGTTGGCGAAGTTGCTGGTGCCCGCGTCGATCTCGTTGATGTCCTCGTCGGCGAAGCCGCGGCGGTAGGCCTCGAGGCCCTGGAACTTGGTGGTCTGCTCGGTGATGCCGGCCACCGCGTTCAGCGCGTGCTCGCTGCGCGAGCCCTCGAACTGCAGCAGGTGCTCCTGCAGCAGCGAAAGCAAGCTGCCGCGCTGGTCGCGCCCCTCGTTGAAGGTGGGCACGGTGTTCTGCCGGATCTGCCGCTGGCGGACGAACTGCTGGAAGTTGTTGTCGACGTAGTCCACGCCCAGGTTCACGCGGTAGCGCAGCCCGCCGAACAGCTGCAGCTCGCCGAAGAGGTTGCCCAGCACCCGGTTGGTGGCGTCGGTGTTGTCCTCGCGCTCGAAGGCGCCCACCGGGTTGGTGCCGAAGGTGGCCAGCGCCCCGCCGCCGCTGCCGTAGCCGTAGCCGCTGGCGTTGTTGGGATCGTACACCGGGATCCCCGGCTGCAGCCGCACCACGTCGATCAGCGGAAAGCCCACCACGTTGTCGCGCGTGCTGCGCGAAACGGCCAGGTTCTCGCCCACCCGCCAGCGGTCGCCGCGCATTTCGCTGTTCACCCGCACGCTGGCGCGTTCGAAGCCGGTGTTGATGATGGTGCCTTCCTGCTGGAACCACCCGGCGCCCAGCAGGTAGCTGGCGTTGTCCGTCCCGCCGCCCACCGAGAAGTTGTGGTCCTGGATGTTCCCCGTCTGGAAGACGGCGTCCTGCCAGTCGGTGTCTACCGAGAACTGCGTGTTGTCGGCCGGCATCCCGGCGTTGGTGCGCGCCATGTTGTTGATCTGGCTCCACCGCGACCCGCTGACGAATTCGATGCGCTGCGGCACGTCCTGCACGCCGTAGTACGAGTTCACCGTTACGCGCGGCGTGCCGGAGCGGCCCCGCTTGGTGGTGATCACGATCACGCCGTTGGCCGACTGCGCGCCGTACTGCGCCGCCGCCGAGGCATCCTTGAGCACCTGGATGGTCTCGATGTCCTCGGGGTTCAGGTTGGGGTTCTGGCGCGTGTACATCCCATCGATCACGTACAGCGGGTCGCTGTTGCCCAGGAAGTTCTGCCCCCGGACGATCACGCGGGAGCTCTGCCCCGGCTCGCCGGTGGACTGCACCGTCACGCCCGGAATGCGGCCGCGCAGGGCCTCTTCCAGCGTGGCGACCTGCTGGTCCTCGAGCTGCTCGGCCGTCACCTCCGACACCGCGTCGCTCACGGTGGCGCGGCGCTGCGAGGTGTAGCCCACGGCCACGATCTCCTCGAGCATCAGCGCCTGGGTGGCCAGGCGGAAGTTGGCGACGGCGGTCTCCCCGGCGGCCACGCTCACCGAAAGGGTGCCGGAGGCGAAGCCGATCTGCCCGGCGCGCACCTGGTGCGTGCCCGCGGGAACGCCGGTGATGGTGAAGCGGCCGTCGGGGCCGGAGCGCGCCGTCATCTGGGTGCCCACGACGGTCACGGTGGCGTCGGCCACGGGTGCGCCCTCGGCGGTGGTGACGGCGCCGGTGATCCGGCCCGTGCCCTGCGCGGCGAGGGGTGCGGCGCCCCACAGCAGCAGGGCCAGGCAGGCAAGCGCGGGGAGCAGCCTCGCGGCGAGCCCGGCGCGGGTGAACACGGAGTTCTTCATGGCGTTCCCTCGAAATGGGAAGCGGGTGAACGGGCCCGGCCACGCGGGCCGGAAGGGTGAGCGGATCGTGGTGCTGCGTGCGCCGTGCGCCGCCGGGGGCGACCGGCCGGGTCTGAACGCGCTCATGGGTACCGCGGAACGCAAGGGTGCGGAGCAAGCGGCAACGAGGCCGCGGGACTACGGTGTACTCAGGGCGCGGCCACGGTCCGGGCGCGCCCGCCGGAGGCGGCGGTGCCGTCGCCGTCCGCCGAGGCGAGGCGGATGCGGCCGGGCGGCGGGGCCTGCGGCACGGCCCGGGTGGAGTCGCGCACCACCAGCTCGGCCTCCAGGTGAACCTTCTGGGGCGGAAGCGCCTCGCGCGATTCGATGTGCCGGATCAGCATCTGCGCGGCCAGCTGGCCCATCTGGAACTTGGGCATGCGCACCGTCGTCAGGCGCAGCGGCAGGTACTCCAGCATCTGGATGTCGTCGAACCCCACCACCGACACGTCGGCGGGCACGCCGATCCCCAGCTCGTTCAGCGCGCGGCAAAGCCCCAGCGCCACCAGGTCGTTGTAGCAGGTGACGGCAGTCGGCCGCGCGGCGGGGGACAGCGCGCCGAAGTACTCCAGCCCGGCGCGGTAGCCGTCCTCCATGTGCGCCCCCGCCCTCACCACGTCGTCGTCGCCGAAGATCACGTGCGAGGCGCTGCAGGCGCGGCGCACCCCGTCGATGCGCTCCTGGCTGTGCCACGAGTAGGCGGGCCCGGCAAAGTGGACGATGCGGGTGTGGCCCTGCGCGATCAGGAACTCCACCGCCTTGCGCGAGGCTTCCTCGTTGTCCACGTCGATCAGCCCGGCGGGAACGCCGCGCAGCTCCTCGAGCAGCACGAAGGGAAAGTTGCGTCGCTTCAGCTCGAACAGGTGCGAAAGG
This sequence comes from Longimicrobium sp., assembly GCF_036554565.1. Taxonomy (NCBI): domain Bacteria; kingdom Pseudomonadati; phylum Gemmatimonadota; class Longimicrobiia; order Longimicrobiales; family Longimicrobiaceae; genus Longimicrobium; species Longimicrobium sp. The sequence goes on from NZ_DATBNB010000153.1 coordinate 4,795, forward strand.
TCGGCGTCGTAGTCCAGCACCGGCGTCAGGATCAACCCGTCCACTTCCTTGCGCTGCAGCAGCTCCACCGCCTTGCGCTCGGCCTCGTACTCGCCCTCGGAGCTGGTGACGAGCAGGGTGTAGCCGCTTTCCTGCGCCGCGGCCCGCGCACCGGTGACCACTTCGCCGTAGTAGGGATTGTCGATCTCCTTGATGACCAGCCCGATGCTCCGCTCGTTCTGCGCGGCAGCCCGTCCGGAAAAGCCGGCGGGGCGATAGTTGACGTTCTCCATCACCGACAGCACCCGGTCGCGGGTGCTGGCCTTGACCGTCCCGGTGTCATTGAGGACGGCGGAGACGGTGGCCTTGGATACGCCCGCCAGCCGGGCGACGTCGGTGATGGTTGCGCGCTTGCTCTGCATTCGGTCGGGCGATTGGGCGCCGCGGAGGGCGCCGGCAGGAGGTCCTTCGAGGAAGTCGAACACGCCTGAACTGGTTCGGGCGGGTTTAGGTTAGGCCGTGCACTGTCGCGTGTCAAGCTCTTTCGTCCAGAGTACGAACGATCTGCTCCAAATCCTTGACAGGGGCGGAAGCGGCGTGTACTCTCGGATGAATTGAACTCGTTCGGACAGGTTCAGAACCTCCCCGCGGCCCGCGCCGCCATCCATCGCGACCCTGCTTCCCGCGACCCGACACATGTCCCTTCCGCACCGCCGCAGCACCAGGCTCCTGACCGGCATCCTCGCCGTCCTGGCGGTTCTTCCCATGGCCGGGTGCCAGCGCAAGGACGATGGGAAGTTCACCGTGGGCTTTTCGCAGATGGGGCACGACAACCCTTGGCGGATGGCGCAGACGGCCAGCCTGCGCGACGAGGCCAAGAAGCGCGGGATGGAGATCGTGGTCACCGACGCGCAGGACCAGACGGCCAAGCAGGTGGCCGACGTCGAAGACCTGATCGCCCGCCGCGTGGACGTGATCCTGCTGGCCCCGCGCGAGTTCGAGGGCCTCGCCCCCGCACTGCAGGCGGCCCGCGACGCCAACATCCCCGTGATCCTGGTGGACCGCGAGGCCGAGGGCACGCCAGGCGAGGACTTCGTCACCTTCCTGGGGAGCAACTTCGTGGAGCAGGGGCGCCGCGCCGCCGAGTGGCTGGTCAAGGAGACCGGCGGCACGGCGGGGATCGTTGAGCTCACGGGGACGCCCGGCTCGTCGGTGGCGGCGGACCGGGCCAAGGGCTTCCGCGAGGTGATCGCCAAGCACCCGGGGATGAAGCTGCTGGCGTCGCAGACGGGCGAGTTTTCCCGCGCCAACGGCCAGCGGGTGATGCAGAACATCGCGCAGTCGCTGGGGCCGCAGATCACCGCCGTCTACGCGCACAACGACGAGATGGCGCTGGGCGCCATCCAGGCGCTGCGGGCGGCCGGCCGCACTCCGGGCACGGACGTGAAGATCGTCTCCATCGACGGCCAGCGCGCCGCGCTCGAGGCCATTCAGCGGGGCGAGCTGGGCGCCACGGTGGAAAGCAACCCGCGCTTCGGCCCCATCGCGTTCGAGACCATCGAGCAGATCCGCAAGGGCGAGCAGGTGCCCACGAAGAAGCTGATCTCCGACCGCTTCTTCGACCGGAACAACGCGGCGCAGTTCGTGGCAGAAGCGTATTGAACCGCGGTGCGAAAGTGGG
>NZ_DATBNB010000154.1 GCF_036554565.1 Longimicrobium sp.
TGAAAGGCGCGGGCGCGGTCGTCGCCCGCCTGCTCCTCGTCGTCGTCGAGGGGCGGGCGCTCCGACATCCGCACGTGGAACTGGTTGCCGCTGCCGGGATCGATGACGAAGAACAGGCCGAACGCGTCGGAGGTGATGTCGCGGATGCGTTCGCGGGCCTCGTCGTCGCGAAAGAGCACGCCCAGGTGGTTGGTGGGGTTGGCATGGCGCCCGCCGGCTGCCTGCGGCTGTGTGAGGGCCAGGCGCGTCTGCCCGTCCAGCCGCAGGGTAAAGAGCGAGAGGAGATCCTGGCAGATGATGTCCATCTCCTCGTCCGACGCGTTCTGCGCGTGGGCGGCGGCCCCGATCAGGCGGGGGAGGTCGATGGTGTGCTCCACCAGCGGCTCGGCGGTGTCGGTGGCCCGGCGCCGCGAGTACTCGCCCGCGGAGCGAAGGCGCAGCACCCGCACCTCGTTCTCCGATGCGCCGTCCTCCGGCACGCCGACGGCGCGCGACCGAAGCATCTTTTCGATCACCTCGGACGGCGGAAGCTGCAGCCCCAGGCGCTTGATGATGTGGCGCAGCGAGTCGCCGCCGGACTCGATCCACTCTTCGACCTCGCGAAGCGCCAGGCTCTTTCCCGAGTTGTTGGGGCCCACGAACACGGTCATCGGGCCGGGGGAAAACCGCAGCGGCTCGTCGCCTTCGGCCGCGCCGAAGCGCAGGGCTACCGTTCTGAGCATCGTGGCGCGGGCTGTGGGAAAGCGCCGTGGCTGGGTCGCGGGGGCGGGACGTTCGGATCTCGCTCGCGGCTCGTTTCACGGGTGGGAAAGCGCGAGTTCCGTTCCAGTCGGGTTACATCTTCTTTGAGTGTTCCGGGTGCGTGCGGATCAGCCGCGCCGGCGCCCGACGGGTTCGGCGTGTCGTCAGCTTGGTGGGGCGAATGAATTCGCGGCAACGACCACACGATGTCCGCCTGCGCGCACTGGCCTGTTCTTGTGTGAGGAGGACCTTGTGGCGCGCCCGGCAGTGTGTGGCGGATCCCTCGGTCGCTGCTGTCTTTGGCGTGTGGTCAGGTGATGGGTGGCCGCTCCGTCGGGATGACAAGTCGCGCGTCGGCGGGTACGGTCTGCGTGCAGGTGAGTTCACCGCACCAGGGCCTCCACCGCGCTGTATGGGTCGTCCTTGTTGGTGCGCGCCGCGGCCACGATGTCGTTCATCGCGCGCCGGAAGTCGCCGCCGCGCGATTGGTACACCCGCTCGAACACGTCCAGCCGGTCGTAGTAGATGCGGCGCGAGATCAGCGTGGCGTTGTTCAGCGGGTCGCGCGTGAAGCCGCTGAACGTGTCCACCTTCAGCCGGGGGCGCACCTCGGAGGCGAAGCGCGCCTGGGCGTCGCGGAAGATGCGCTCGCGCTCGCGCAGCTTGTCGTCCCTCGACAGGTCTGGCCGGGCGTACAGCGTTTCCAGGTCGTCCACCAGCCCCTTCAGGAAAACCCCGAACGTCACGTCGTCGTCCCAGGCGCCCGTGGCCGTGCGGCAGCTGGCGGCATCGGGGCCGTCGCGGCCGCAGAAGAACTCGATGGCGCCGCGTCCGCCCACGAAGTTGGCCAGGCTCTCGTTGAAGACCGCCTGCCCAGGCGCGTAGAAGGTATTGTGGAAGAGCTCGTGGATGACGGTGTTGGCCAGCGAGATCTCGTCGTACCGCAGCAGCGTGGAGAGCAGCGGATCGTTGAACCAGCCCAGCGTGCTGTACGCGGCCGACGGCCGCAGGTAGGTGTCGAAGCCGCGCGCCTCCAGCTTGCGCTGCTCCTTCTGGGCATCGCGCAGCTCGAAGAAGCCCTTGTACGGCACCCGCCCGACGATGGGGAAGCGCCAGGTATGGGGCGCGAAGCGGTCCTTGTACGCGGCGGAGAGCACCATCACCAGCGTGTCGGATTCCGCGCGGGCGAAGAGCGTGTAGCTGTCGCCGGCATTCAGCTTCAGCGAATCGGCGGCGAACTGCCGGGCCTGCAGCACCAGCAGCAGCTTGTTGCGCGTTTCCCAGTCCGTGGCCGTATCCGCCACGATGCGGGCGATCGGGTGGCGGCGGTTGAGGATCTTGGTCTGCTCCCACGCGGCCCGCAGGTAGTAGCCGGGCGAGCAGGCGGAAAGCATCGCCAGCAGCGCGAGCAGCAGCGCCGGACGGGTGAAGCGCGTGGCTTTCATCCGTTCCCGCCCTCCCTGTCATCCTCCATGCGGGTGCGGAGGAAGTCGTCCAGGTACTCGTCGGGCACGCCGTACACCTTCTCGGCCAGGAAGCGGCGCGTTTCCACCTCGTTGTGGGTCACCTGGCGCAGCATGCCGCCAAGGCTTTCCAGCGACAGCCCCACGCGCCGCGCCGCGTCGGCCAGGCGCCGGTACGCCTCGCGCCGCGCCTCCTGCTCGTCGGGCGTTTCTCCCTCGTCCCACGGCTCACGCATGCTCATTGTCCGGTATCAGTTGCTGCTGGTCGGCCACAGGGTCACAGGGCAAACAGGGCGCGCAATGCATCCTCGATTTCGGTCATCGTTGCTTCGTCCACCACTACCCCGGCGTCACCCAACACTCGGGTCGGGTGGAACACCGAGTGTACGAATGGAACAGCCAGCACCGCAAAGGTAAGCCCATCTTCGATGTCCGAGAGCCACGTGTTATCCCTGACCACGACCTCTCCGGGCTCAGGCTCCACGTCCAAGACTACGGGTACGATGATCTGGTACCGTTGCCGATTGGAATACTGTGGCTCCGTGACAACCAATCCGTGTTCGAACCCCGTGCGCGCAGCGTATTCCGGCGTCAGGCGGACGACTCGACCGCGCCAGGAGCCGGCAGCAGCACCTGGCCCGAGCGTAGTACCGGTCCCAAGACCCATTGCCTCCTGAAGCTTGAGCCGCAGTCCCGCCATTTCATCGATCAGCCGCCCTCGAAATTGGCGCAGGTCACCGGGATCCACGCTTACCAGGCGAGCGGGATAGATGTACGTGGCCGCGGTGAAGCCTGCGTGCCCCGACTTGCCATAGCGTGTGCTGGCGGGATCGAATAAAACGTACGCCGCGCCACGTCCTGCTTCGGTCGATTGTGTGCTCGCGTACGCGAACACGGCCGGATCATCGCGGCCCTCGTCACACGCCGTCAGCAAGACATGGCGTCGCCACTTGGGGTCGCCATGTTCATCGTCATCGGGCGGGAGCAACCAGACTTCACCAGGGTAGCGCATCGATGTCCACGGAAGAGAGAACGACCAGAACCTCGGGGGATCCTGGCCGTTCATTGGACGGGCGAGCGGAGCAATCCCTTACTTGCGGCGCCGCTTCTCCAGCCTCCCGCGGATGAAATCAGCGCCTCGGAGGGCAAGGTTCTCAAACTCCAGGTGATCCGGGGGAGGCTCCGGGTCCAGGAGTTCTCCGGCGTAGGAGGCGCGAGGCCGCGGCGTTGGTCCTTTCTCCACCGCCGGTACCTTTGCAGGGATGTGGGCTGCCATCGGGTACCTTCCGTTCGAAGGGAGCAGTGCCAACCAACGATGGTGGAGATGAAGGGCGCCGTCAAGCGCTGCCCGCGCCCGCTTAGCAGGTGTCACCACGCGTGAGTCGAGGCGGCTGCCTCACGTCGGGCGTTGGCGTGAGTGACAGGTACTACGCGCCAGGCCAGCCCGTGTTTCCCGCGGATTCAGCGGATGTCGACCAGCGTCAGCTCGAAGGTGAGCGCCTTGCCCGCCAGCGGGTGGTTCGCATCCAGCAGCACCGCATCCTCGCCCACGTCGCGGACCGTGACGATGAACTGCTGCTGCCCGTCGCTCATCTGCAGCTGCTGCCCCACCTCGGGCGTCACGTCCGGCGGAAACTGCTCGCGGGGCACGCGAAGCAGCAGCTCCGCCCGCACCTCGCCGTACGCATCGGACGAGGGGATGTTGATGGTGCGCTCGTCGCCCGGCGACATGCCCGTGACGCCCTGGT
>NZ_DATBNB010000155.1 GCF_036554565.1 Longimicrobium sp.
CGTCTGCACGGTAACTGGGCGCGGATGATCCCGGCCCACCCACAGGAGCACGGCCGCCAGCACCACCACCAGCGCGACGAGCGCCATCCATCCGTCCACCACCTTGCCCGTTCCCCAGAACCACTCGTCCGCCCCGGGCGACCGCCGTGTGGCGAAGCCGTAGAATTTCAGCCAGAAGATCCATCCCGCGTGGATGCCGATGGAAGCCGACAGGTCGCCCGTCCACTGGTACGCCAGCCCCAGGATGGTTCCCGCCAGCGCCAGGCTGAGCACCGCGGGCACCAGCGTCCGCACCTCCGTCATCCCCGCCAGGGTGGTGGGGAGAATGCGGATCCCGGAGAGCCAGTCGACCTTCGCCGGGTTGGCCGCCCGCTCCATGAAATGGGTGATGGCGTAGATGCCGCTGCTGACCGCGAGCGCCGCGGGCCAGCGCATCGCCCGGCGCAGGCTGCCGAAGATGGCGCCGCGGAAGAGCAGCTCCTCGATGAGGGCCACGATCAGCGCCGTCGCCAGCACGCCCAGGAACTGCGCGGCGAGCTCGCCCGGCGTGCGGTCCTTCAGGATGCGGCCGCCCGCCAGCAGCGCGATGGCGCAGACGGCGGCGAGCGAGGTGAACCCCAGCCCGAATCCCGCGGCGAAGCCCGTCCACCGCACGAGCCCCGGTGCGACGCCTACGTCGCGCCAACTCCGGATGCCCGCCGCGCGGATGAAGACGGGCAGCCCGGCGAGCGCCGTGATCAGCAGCCCGCGGTTCAGGTAACGCGAGAACTTCATCCGCGAAATTTTTTCCAGCACGGGAACCGATTCCGCCAGCGCGTGCACCGCCCAGTACAGCCACGGCGCCAGGAGCGCGCCGCCAATGAACACCGCCGCCAGGTACAAGGCCAGCGCGCGCACGGGACGCTGATCGCGGGGCGGGTGCGACGTTGCAGGATTCGTCGTCATCCGAGAGGGGGGCATGATTCTCGCTGCCTTCCGTGGCCCCCGGATGTTCCCCTCTCTACGTGGAGTATCGTACCCATGAAGAAGCTGAAGCTGGAGATCGAGTCGCTGGACGTGCAGACCTTCGCCATCGCTGACGATGACGCGGAGCAGGGCACCGTTGTGGCGCATAGTGGCTTCACCAACTGCGGCGGGATCACCTGCATCATGTCGCTCTGCCCCGACTGCGGCGGCACCGTCGGCGGCGGCGACTGACCCGCGCTGAGGCCCGGCCTTCCCGCCGGGCCTCGATCGTTCCCCCATCCTCCGCGGGAAACTAGTGCCGCCCGCGGTCCGGACAAGGCCCAGCCGAGTTCGCGAACCACCCGCGGACGGCGCCGTGGACGTGCCGGTCCTCGCCTCTCCCGGGAGTTCCCATCCGACATAAATCCATCGCTCCGCCCGACCCGCTACACCCGTCGTGTTCCCGGCTCCTCCCCGTCTGCCCCAAGCGTTTGCTTGCCTCCACGGCGTTCGCCTGCATATTTCCCGGATACACCCCTTCGCCGCACGCCACGCACGGAGCGCATCATCGGCCCGATATCACACCTCGCGGCCCACGACGGGCCTGCCTTGTCCGTAGCCCCTCGCGTCTGGCGCATCACCACGCCCCTTCCGTTTCGGCCATCGGAGGTGCACGCCTACGTGGCCGCGCTGGACGATGGGCGCCTGGTGCTGGTGGACGGCGGCTTGAACACGGAACCGGCGTGGCAGGCGCTGGATGCGGGTGTGCGGGCGGTGGCGGGTGGATGGCCCTCGGTGGCGCTGCACGTGATCACCCACATGCACATGGACCACGTGGGTCTGGCCGCCCGGGTGCGCGACGCGTGTGGCGCGCCGGTGCTGATGGGGCAGCTGGACGCCGAGCGGATGGCCCACGCCGCCGCGGAGCCGGAGGACGAGGCGGAGTACCGCGCCGCGCTGCTGCGGCGGTGCGGCGCGCCCGGCGAGGTGGTGCGCGCGGTGGAGGACGCGCGCCGGTCGGCCGAGCCGCTGGCGCCCGCCGTGCATGTGGACCTTCCGCTGGCGGGCGACGGGGGCGACCTGCCCGGTGCGCCGGGCTGGCGCTGGCTGTGGACGCCGGGACATACGGCGGGGCACGTTTCGCTGCATCGGCCGGCGGACGGCGTGGTGATCGGGGGCGACGTGGTGCTGCCGCGCATCACCCCCACCCTGGGCGTGAACCGGCAGCGGGAAGACCCGGTGGCGGACTACGTGAACGCGCTGGACCGCCTGGAGGCGCTGCCGCCCTCCCTCGTGCTGCCGGGCCACGGCGCTCCGCAGGAGGGGGTCCGCCGCATCCGCGAGCTGCGCGACGCGGCGAACGGCGAAACCGAGACCGTGGCGGGGCTGCTGAACGCGGAGCCGCGCACCTGCTGGCATTTGGTGGACCTGCGCTATCCCGGGCGTGAGATGAGCGTTTCTACGCGCATGCTGGCCCTGCGCGAAACCCTGGCGCACCTGGACCGGCTCGCCGCCGCCGGGCGCGCGGCGGTGGCGGAAGAAGCATTCGGCGCTGCGCGCTTCACGGTGCGATGACCCGCCCACATCGACGGACTGGAGACGGATGACGTCCAAGCTGTTCTGGATCCTGCTGCTCGTGGTGGCTGCCGTGGTGCTGGTGAAGCCGCTGCGCGACCGCGCGTCTGGGTACATGGAGCCGGCGCTGAACCCGGTGTATGAGTGGAACACCCGCAACCGCGTGCACGACCTCCAGCGGCTCACGGCGCAGGAAATCTCCGCTGGCGGAGAGCTGCCCCGGCCCAGGGACTTTCACGCGTTCGTCAGCAAGCTCGAAGGGGGCGAGTCGGCGGTGGACTCGTGGGGGCAGCCGTACTTTCTGACGGTCAGCCGGCGCACGTACCAGGTGGGGTCCAGCGGCCGCGACCGGGTGCGTGGCACCGCCGATGACATCGTCTCGGAGCCGGCCCCCCGTCCGCGAACCTGACCCTTCCCGCGCCACGGAACCGCGGCACGCACGCCGCACCGAGCCGTTTGAGACACGGACGATCATGCTGAAAGTCGGGCTGACGGGAAACATCGCCGCAGGCAAGTCTACCGTTGCCCGCGCGTGGCGGGAGCTGGGCGCCACGGTGGTCGACGCCGACGAGCTCTCACGGCAGGCGGTGGAGCCCGGCACCCCCGCGCACGCCGCCATCGCAGCCGAGTGGGGCACGTGGGTGCTGGAGGAGGGCGGCACGCTGGATCGCGCCGCGCTCCGGCAGATTGTCTTTGCCGACCCCGACGCCCGCGCGCGGCTGGAAAGCATCGTCCATCCCGCCGTCGCCGCGCTACGTGACGAGCATTTCCGGGACGCCGCGGATCGTGGCGAGCGGCTGGTGGTGGCCGACGTTCCCCTGCTGTTCGAGGTGGGGATGGCGGACGAGTTCGACGTGGTGGTGCTGGTGGACGCGCCGGAAGAGACGCGGCTGATGCGGCTGGTGGGCGACCGCGGGCTGGAGCCCGACGAGGCGCGCAAGATGATGGCGGCGCAGATGCCGGCGGAGCTCAAGCGGGCGCGCGCCGACGTGGTGATCGAGAACACGCGCTCGCTGGGCGACCTGCAGCGGCGCGCGAAGGACGTGTGGGCGGCGCTGGTCGCCCGGGCTGGCGCGAGTGGCTGAGGGATGGCTGCGCGTGGACATGCACGTGCACACGCGCGCCTCGTACGACTCGCTGAACGACCCTGACGGCATCCTGGCCGCGATGGACCGGCGCGGCATCCACCGCGTGGTCATCACCGACCACGACGAGCTGAACACGGCGCTGCGCCTGCGCGACCGCGCCCCGGACCGAGTGATCGCGGGCGAAGAGGTGCGCACGCGCGAGGGGCCGGACATCATCGGCATCTTCCTTTCCGAGCGCATCCCCCGCAACACGCCGCTTCGCGAGGCGTGCGAGATCATCCGCGCGCAGGGCGGGCTGGTGTATGCTCCGCACCCGTTCGACGTGCGCCGGCGGGGCGGGGGCGAGCACCTGGACGCCGTCGCCGACCTGGTGGACGTCGTGGAGGCGCACAACGCGCGCAGCTGGGGCGCCGGGGTCAACGAGCGCGGTGAGGCGTGGGCGCGCGCGCGCGGCAAGCCGCTGGGGGCGGGGAGCGACGCGCACTCCGCGGGGGAGATCGGCACGGCGTACGTGGAGGTGCCGCCATTCGAGATGACGCGGGAGGGCTTCCTGGCGGCGCTCCGGGAGGGACGCGTGGCCTGCCGCGGAACGTCACCGCGCGTAGTCGCGGCGCAGTCCGTGTACGCGCGGGCGCACAAACTGCTCTTCCGCGGGCGGACGCCCAACGAACCGGAGTAAGAGGATGAAGAAACTGATCCTGCTGCTGGCCTTTGCCCTGGCCGCGTGCGGCGGGGAGCCCGAGACGCACACGGGCGACCCCGAGGGCAACGAGATCGAGCCCATGGCCGACACCGCGAAGGTGGATGTCACCGGCAAGAATGGCCCACGCACCGGCGGCTGAGGCCCCTCCGCATCCCGCACCTTCGACGCGAGGCCAGGACGGCCTCGCGTCGCTGATTGTGCCCGGACGGCAGCTGCTTGCCCGTAGGCAGTCGAG